>JBEBDG010000071.1:0-10327 GCA_041157165.1 Bacteroidota bacterium | reverse complement strand
GAGTTGAAAGAGGAACCTTAGAAGAAAATATGCAGATTGCCTTGTGCAAAGCAGATGGCTCAATCAAGAAAATGCGTATTAAAGAATTACATGTTTTTGAAGGTTTAGGAAAAGTAAAAGTAAGTTCAGTTTCTGCTGGTGAAATTTGTGCAGTTACAGGTATTGAGGATTTTGAAATTGGAGATACGATTGCTGATGCTGAAAATCCAGAAGCATTAGACCGCATTGCAATTGATGAACCAACCATGAACATGTTGTTTACAATCAACAACTCACCATTTTTTGGAAAAGAAGGTAAATTTGTTACTTCTCGACATTTAAGAGATCGATTATTTAAGGAAACTGAGAAAAATCTAGCCTTAAAAGTTATTCCAACAGAAAGCGAAGATAAATTCTTAGTATTTGGTAGAGGAATTCTTCACTTATCGGTTTTGATTGAAACTATGAGAAGAGAAGGTTACGAATTACAAGTTGGTCAGCCTCAGGTAATTTACAAAGAAGATGAAAATGGTCAAAAATTAGAACCAATAGAATCCTTAGTGGTCGATGTACCAGATGAGGTAGCAGGAAAAGTAATTGAACTAGCTACTCAAGGCAAAGGAGAATTATTAATTATGGAACCAAAAGGTGATTTACAACACCTTGAATTCAATATCCCTTCTCGTGGTCTAATTGGTATGAGATCCAAAGTATTAACTGCAACCTATGGTGAGGCCATTATGGCTCATCGATTTATAGGATATGAACCTTTCAAAGGCCCAATTCCTGGAAGAATCAACGGGTCACTCATTTCTATGAACACTGGTGCTGCAGTGCCCTATGCGATAGATAAATTACAAGACAGAGGGGTGTTTTTCATCGATCCAGGAGAAGAAGTATATACTGGAATGGTGGTAGGAGAACATAACCGTCAAAACGACATTGAAGTAAACCTTCAAAACTCTAAAAAATTAACCAATATGCGGGCATCTGGATCAGATGATAACGTAAAAATTGCCCCAAAATTAAGTTTCTCTTTGGAGGAATGTATGGAATTTATACAAAAAGATGAATACCTAGAAATTACTCCTAAATCACTTCGTATGCGTAAAATATACTTAGATGCAAATGAAAGAAAGAGGTATGAACAAAAGAATAGTTAATTGTTAAGTAATTAAAAAGAAACTCTAGGCGAAAACTTAGAGTTTCTTTTTATCAAAAAATTTGAACTTATTCAACCTATCTGTATCAATGAGAAAAGTGTCTTTTATAAAAAAATGAGCTGCCATAGGAACTAGATGACTCGAAAACCACTTCCGATCTAAGATAAATTTACTTGGCCCCAATACAAGCATTTTATTTTTTACAATCTTTATCCCAATCGTTTCCTTTCTAAATTCAACTATTTTTTGGTATCGCTGGTTTTCAATTTGAGATGGAAACAAAAAAACTATTTCAAAAATGAAATAAAACATTAGACCATTTAATAACCATAAGACATAAGACTTCCGAAACTTCAACCATAAAATGATTAAAAAAAGCAATAGGTATATCAAGCATATATCCTTCAAGGAAAGGTTTAAAAATGAAAAGACAGAGGACTTGCCTGATGAAAAATAGAGCATGCATTGATGAAGTACTTCAAAGAAAAAATTTGTCAATTTTCCTACGCTTGAAATCAACCAAAAGGAGTCAAAACCTTGACTGATGGGATAAATTCCAATCAAAATAAAGCCTAAAACTAATGCTATGGATGAAAGAACCATTAATAGTGGATTTAGAAGAAAAAAATATACAGGATTGGGCATTTGATGAAAATAGAAAATTACTAAAGGCAAGGTTAGTATTTGAGCAGCAATTGCCACTGAAGTAGATTCCCAAAGATAATGCAAGAAAGTGCCCCACCATTTTTTTTTATTAAAACGGATTGTTTGGGTAATTGATTTTTGAAAAAATATCAATCCTAACACGGCCAAATAAGATAATTGAAATCCTGGATTTAGTAAATCATAAGGATTGCATAACAATATAAACCAACAGGAACAAGCCAAAAGGTTTAATGAGTTGATTGGAAATAAAAAAAAACGCGCCAATAATACCAAGGAGAAAACCCATGTTGCTCTCAATACGGGTGCCGAAAAGCCAGTAATACCAGCATATCCCCATAGGATTAAAAGCAACATGATAAAACTTATAAATTTGACCTTGGGCCATAATTTTTCAATTTTTTGAAACAAAAAATGAATTACTACAAATAAAATACCAAGGTGCATTCCGGAGACCGATAACATATGAATAGCCCCTAAATTAGTATATGCTTCCTGCAAATTAGAATCAATTCCATCTGATTCTCCCAAAACCATCGCCTCAGCCACTTCTCTGTTAGCATTATCTGAGATAAATTCAAAGCCTTTTAAAAAATAACGTTGTATGTTCCGAAAGTGGCTTGTTATTGGAATTTTGGCAAAAGGACGAAGAACTTTTGCGTTATTCGAATGGACAAAAACACTTCCAATAATCCCTTTTTCAACATAATAATCTTTCCAATTTTTTTCGAAATCAAATGCAGGTTGATCAAATTGCTTGATAGAATCGGCAACAAACCATATCTGTCCTAATTTTGGTTGAGCTAGTTTTTTTGAAAAATAACATTTTACTTTCCATTCAACCGGTGGTTTTTGCCAATGATTAGCCACTTTGATTTGTTTCAAATCACCAATTACCTCCCAAGTCTTGGGTTTTTGCTTTGCTGATTTACTTATTTTCATTGAAAAAGCAGCGATAAATGGTATTCCTAGGTGCTTATATTCAAAAAAAGATTGGTTGTAAGCAATCGAAAGTAGGAACCAACATAATAAAACAACCAAGCTTTGAACCAGAGGTGATTTAATTATAATATAACTAATTACTAGACAAACAAAAGTTGTCAAAACTTGAAGAGCAGGTATTACAAAAAAATAATCTATACAAATTCCTAGAATCCAAATGAACAGAATTCTAAGCATCGGAAAGGATGTAAATAAGCTTCTCACGGTTAGGCAATTTGCCTAAAGGTAGAATTTTTTCTGCTGAATTGTTGAGATTACTAAATCAGGAAGTAGATATTTTATGGAATGTCCCTTTTTAATACAATCACGAATATAGGTTGCAGAAATGTGCAGAAAAGGTGCATTGATTGTTTTTACCTTTGGATGTTCCCAAAGTTCAGAGGATTTTTGTTCCCCTCTAGGATATACGATCAATCCAAAATAATCAAGAATCTTATCATAGTTTTTCCAACTAGTAAAGTGTTCCAGGTTGTCTCCCCCTAAAATGAGTTCAAAATGATGCTGCGGATAGCGCTCTGCAAGATGTGCAAGGGTATCAATGGTATAGGATGGTTTTGGCAGATTAAATTCGATGTCACAAGATCTAAACTGAAATTGATCTCCAATAGCTGCCTCTACTAAATCAATTCGATCAAACTCATGTAACAAAGAACTTGATTTTTTATGCGGATTTTGTGGAGAAACGACAAACCATATTTCTTGACAATCCGTTTGATTCAACACAGCTTGTGCAACCATTAAATGTCCATGATGTATTGGATTGAATGACCCGAAAAACAGCCCAATTTTCATATTAATTTATAAATTCATCCACTAATTCCTGAGCTTTGGCCATTGCTGCATTCAAATCATCATTCACCAAAACAACATCAAAGTTTGATTCAAAGGAAAGCTCAAAATTCATTTTTGCGATTCGTTTGGCTAAAGACTCTTCACTTTCTGTACCTCTTGCTCTCAGGCGTTGCTCCAAAATTTCGACACTCGGCACCCGAACAAATACGGCTAAAGCTTTTTCTTTGTAATAGTTTTTCAATGCTAAACCACCTTTAACGTCTACATCAAACAGAACATGTTTTCCCAGAGACCATAAACGTTCAATTTCAGATTTAAGGGTACCATAATAGGTGCCAGGGTATACTTCTTCCCATTCTGCGAACTGGTTTTCTGCAATTCGTCGACGAAAATCTTCAGCTGATAAAAAATAATAATCTACCCCATGTTTTTCATGAGCTCCGCGAGGAAGACGGGTACAAGCAGAAATGGAAAAACCTAAATTGGAATTCTTAGCCAACAATTCTCTTACAATAGTCGTTTTTCCTGAGCCTGAAGGGGCAGAAAATATGATTAATTTACCGTTCAAAATTATTTGTTTTGATCACAAAATAACGGAATTAGAATGGAAATAATGGCAAGCAGGATGAAAAGTTTTGCTTTAATTGATTTAAACAACTCATCTGGGCATTTCGAAATACACTTTTCCTTAATTGCTTTTTTCAATGATTGCTCTAATTCGAAGCCATCTTTACATGGAAGACATTGTTCTTTTTTATTAAGAAACATTGCCTCTTCCTCTGGAGTAGCTTCTTTATCCAATATACGCTGAATCAATTGCATGCAATCTCCCTGGTGCTCACATTGCTTTTTCATATCGGTAATTTTCTCAGATAACATAAGAATTTAAAAAATAGTTCCATCCTCTGACAAAGTGTCAGCTACATAACCTCTTTTTCTAGCATAATCTGCTAAAGTATCTTTCAAAATTGCTCTTGCTCTGTGCAATCTAGATCGGACAGTACCTATTGGTATATTTAAAATTTTCGCCATTTCTTCGTAACTGAAGTCCTCTAAATCACACAATATAATTATCATTCTAAAATCAACAGGCAAGGCTTGAATGGCTTTAGTGATTTCATCACCCATCATATCGTTGACTGTTTCAGCCTTTAAATCGGCCTGAAAAGCAGGTTCTGCATCCTCTTCCCCTACATAAGCTTGCTCAACCCATTCAAATTCAACCTTAGAGGGGCCTCTTGATTTTTTACGATAATCATTGATAAAATTATTACGTAAAATTCTAAAAAGCCAAGCTTTGGCATAGGTTCCTGGTTCAAAAGATCCTGCGAATCGATAGGCTTTTAGGCATGTATCTTGCACTAAATCCTGTGCATCATCCTCATCATTGGTGAGACGCAAAGCAAAATTATACATTGCATCTAAATGAGGCATAAACTCTTTTTCAAAAATGGCTTTAGCCTTTTCTGGAGCTATGTTTTTTTCTTCGATTGATAATTCTTCTACTGGAGTTTCCATCAACACTTTTCGTTTCAAGTATAACGTTGAAATAATCTTACAAATATTAATCCAAACAAAAAAAAATGAAATATCTGACAAAAAGACCCATTTAGTCTTTTGCAAATAATTCAAGCAATACAAATACTACTAAACCTAAAAGCGTACTAAAAAATATTTTCAAAAGACTTAAACCAAATAATGACCAATCACTTGCTTCTAAAAAAAATAAAACGGAATGATGAATCAATAACATGCTACCCACATAAGGGAGGTACCATAACCATGTCATTTCCTTTAAATTAATTTTACTTCGGTCATCATATCCATTGGCCGGTGTTAGAACATTTAAAATAAAGGATCGAAAAAAAGCAATGAGAACAAGTGCAAAAGCATGTAGTCCATGCGTATCATAAAACCAATCAACCAACCATCCAGCAAAGAATGCCAAAATAACTAAAAGGCTTTTATTGATATCTAAAGGAGCTTTTATAACCACATAAGTATAAATAAAAAGAAATGCCATGCCACCAATACCCATGTCTCTTAATAGAAAAACCTGTATCAAAAGCGCTAATAAAAATGAAAATACCAATTTTATATTTCCTTTTGCATTCATTTTATTCGGATTTAGGAATGCTTTCTTCTAATTTTATTTGTTGACCAATCAATTTATTTTTAATGACATAAACATACCTTAATGTGTTGAATTTGGTAAATAAAAGTACCTTGATATCATGAAAATTCCCATCTTCTTTTAAACCTAATTTCGCAACTACTCCAATTGGTACATTGGGTGGAAAAACGGAATTGAAATCTGAGGTAACAATGGTGTCACCTTTTGCAACTTTTTTATATTTGGAAACATCCATCATATCCACCACTTCTGGTTGCCACCCTCCCCATTTAATAAACCCAAGCTCTCCATTTTTTTTTATTTTAGCCGAAACTGAATTAATGGTATTGAGAACTGAAATGACCAAAGATAAATGTTCAGAACATGATATTATTTTACCCACAATACCTTTTGAAGAAACCACCGCCATCCCAGGGTGCATCCCATCAGAAGTACCTTTATCAATGGTCAAATAATTTTGTGAACCCTGCGTGCTCTGTACAATTATTTTTGCAGCAGTCATTTGAAATTGATTTGCGACTTCCCTACTCGCATAATAAGGTAAATCACCACCTGACACTTTGGAATTTTTCAATTGAAGTAATTCATTATGCAGGCGAGCATTTTCCTTGGAAAGTTCTTCGTTAACGTCTAATAATTGATGATAGGTTTTTACCGATTCAATTTTACCTAGAATGTTGGCAGCGATCGAATTATTAGTATTGAAATAAATGGTATGTTGATAATCGTTGTAGGTAAAAATTGCCCAAAGACTAAACAATTCCAAAATTACAAATAAGATAAAACCTCTTTGCCTAACTAGGAATTGCAGTAATTGATTCATTGGATGCCTACGACTAAGTAATTAAAACGGGCTTATATTTCTCCAAGTTTTTGAGGATTTCACCTGTACCACGAACAACCGCCTTTAATGGATCATCTGCTACGTGAACTTTTAATTGCGTTTTCTTTTCTATACGCTTATCTAATCCATGTAACATAGCGCCACCTCCCGCCAAATGAATACCATTGTGGAATATATCACCAGATAATTCCGCAGGGGCACGTTGAAGTGTTTCCATGATGGCCACTTCAATTTTAGTGATTGAACTATCTAAGGCATATGCAATTTCAGAATAGTTAATCAATATTTCCTTAGGAATACCTGTAATTTGATCTCTTCCTCTGATTTCAAAATCTGCTGGTGGATTGTCTAATTCTGGCAATGCAGCACCTACTTGTATTTTTATTTGTTCGGCCGAACGCTCACCAATTACTAATTTGTGTTCACGTAATAAATAATCGCGAATATCTCTTGTGAATTCATCACCAGCAACACGAATAGAATTCTCGACAACAATTCCAGACAATGAAATGATGGCCACTTCAGTTGTACCACCACCAATATCAACTACTAGAGATCCGTTGGGTTGTTCAATATCAATTCCAATACCAATTGCTGCTGCAATGGGCTCATGAACCATGTAAACTTCACGGGCTCCAGCATGCTCTGCTGAATCTTTTACCGCACGCTTTTCAACCTCGGTAATACCTGAAGGAATACATATTACCATGCGCAATGCCGGAGAAAAAAACGAATTTCCTTTATCAATCATTTTTATCAAACCACGCATCATCAATTCAGCTGCTGTAAAATCGGCAATTACACCATCTTTCAACGGACGAATAGTTTTTATATTATCATTCGTTTTTTCGTGCATCAACATGGCTTGTCTTCCAACTGCCATTACCTTGTTGGAATTACGGTCCAAGGCTATAATAGAAGGCTCATCTACTACAACTTGGTTTTTATGAATAATTAAGGTATTAGCAGTACCTAGGTCAATTGCTATGTCTTTGGAAAGAAAATTAAATAATCCCATAAATGGTCAAATAAAATCTATGAAAATCGTTGTGCCATTTGGCAGAATAACAAATTTAATGATAATTTATTAGCAATTTGATTATTTTTGAACAAAATTAGAATTTCCTCAAAAAAATTATAAAAACTATGTATTGTACCATTTTGGTAAAATAGCTAGGGTGACAAGCTAACTTATAGGTATATTACAAAAAAAGTTGACTAAATAAATAAAAAATAATACAAATTTTTATTGTAATTGCTTTGGAAATATTATCTGATTTATTAGATTTGTCCAAATTTAATCTAGTAGTACGTTGGATTTATCCTAAATTTCCTAAAAAATGGAAGATTATAACAAAATCATTGAGTCCCTGGGTGTAAAATTCATTAAGTCTAGAAACATAAGAATATTACAACCCATTAAAATTAAAAATTATTACGATGTAGAAAATTCACTCTTGATTTTGTACAAAGGTGAAGTTTCATTCGGAGAAGAAGAAACCCATGTTGAAGAAGGGGACATGCTGTTTATTCCTGGAGGTAAAATGGTGAGTGTAACTTACGGAAATTCAGAAAAACCTAAGCCGGTGAATAACGAAGAATTTTTAACACATCGTGAATTATACTTTGATTTAAATTTAGATCCAAACCACATTGGAAAACAAGAAAATTCATTTGGAATGGTTTCTTTTGAGGCAAAGGTATTTGACTCCGTAAATTTCTTCACTAGTTTAGACATTCCTCCATTTATTATTAAAAAGGATGACAAACTTGCTCAAACAATTCGAGAAATTTTAGTTGAGGATATGTCTGATTTCATTGGAAAAGGACGAATCATTAAAATTAAAACAGAAGAAATTGTTATCGAAATTATTCGATATATCATAGTACATAGATTATTTGTTGAGCAATTGGCCACTAATTCTACGTATTTCAAAGACCCACGTTTGATAGATATTTTTGCTTTCATTAAAGACAATTTAGGAGGTGATTTATCTAATAAAATTTTGGCCAATGTAGCAAATGTTTCTGAAGATTACGTAGGACAATATTTTAAGATGTTGACTGGTATTAATCCTCAAGATTATATTGAATACCAACGCATGGAAGCAGCAGTTGGTTTATTAAGAACTACCAAAAAATCTATTCGAGCGATTGGTTCCGAAGTTGGATACAAAGATACGGCTTATTTCTGTCGTCGATTCAAAATGATGTTTGGAATTCCTGCAGGCAAAATGAGACGAAGAGAATCTTTGATGAATATTTAATACAAAAAGAAAGCCCGGTTCAACCGGGCTTATTTGTTTTAAATCAAATACTTTAATTTAATCACCTCTCGCTCCGTCAAAAATCTCCAATTTCCTCTTGGTAAATCTTTTTTACTTAATCCGGCAAAGGTAGTTCGATCTAATTTCGTTACCTCATACCCTAAATGTTCAAAGATTCGACGAACGATTCGATTTCTCCCTGAATGAATTTTCACACCTATTACATAGCCATCTGGTGTAACTCTTGCTAAATCATCCACCTTAATTTCACCATCTTCTAGTTTTAATCCGGCTAAAATTTTATCAAAATCTTCTTCAGTTAAAGGCTTATCTAATTCAGCTTGGTAAATTTTTTCAATCTCATTGGAGGGGTGTGTCAACCGATCAGCCAACTCGCCATCATTTGTTAACAATAATAAACCTGTCGTATTTCTGTCTAATCGACCCACTGGATAAATACGAGCGTCCCCAGCATTTTTTACTAATTCCATCACCGTTTTACGATCATTTGGATCCTCTGTAGTGGTAATAAAATCTTTGGGTTTATTCAATAACACATACACAGGTTTTTCACGATTCAATTTTCGATTTCCATATCGCACAACATCTGTAGGCCCCACCTGAAAACCCATTTCGGTAACAACTTTATTATTTACCTTAATTTCACCTGATTCAATCAGTTTATCCGCATCTCTCCTAGAACATATTCCTGCATTGGCAATGAAACGATTGAGTCGGATGTGATCAGACTTTTTTTCTTGCTGAGCAATTTTTCGCTGAATTTTTGCAGGTGCATTCTCCTTGAATCGATCGATTCGATAATTTGGCGTAAACCCTTTCCCTTCCTCGTGACGATTATGTGATTTGAAAGTTTCGCGTTTAGAAAAACGCTTAGGAGCTTCTCCTTCTCGATTATCTGAAAAGTTCTGATTGCCAAATTTACGATCTGCACGCTCTCTAAACTGCTTTTTCTTTTCTTCAAAATGAGCAGCATCGTCGCGTTTTTCAAATCGGGGCTTAAATTCACGATTGCCTTCTCTTGGTGCTCTCTCATCCCTATTCCCTCTTCCTTCTTCCCTGTTAAATCTTGGCTTGAACTCACGATTGCCTTCTCTTGGCGCTCTCTCATCCCTATTCCCTCTTCCTTCTTCCCTGTTAAATCTTGGCTTGAACTCACGATTGCCTTCTCTTGGCGCTCTTTCATCTCTATTCCCTCTTCCTTCTTCCCTGTTAAATCTTGGTTTGAACTCACGATTGCCTTCTCTTGGCACTCTCTCATCCCTATTCCCTCTTCCTTCTTCCCTGTTAAATCTTGGCTTGAACTCACGATTGCCTTCTCTTGGCGCTCTTTCATCTCTATTCCCTCTTCCTTCTTCCCTTGAATGAACTCGATTGTTGTTGGCACGAGGATTCTCGTCCTTTGATATTCTTTTCCTCATAATTGATGCAACATCTCTGCTGTATTGTGCGTTAAGTACTTGAC
>JBEBDG010000070.1:0-10364 GCA_041157165.1 Bacteroidota bacterium | reverse complement strand
GCAGGTAAATTGATAATCAATTTATCAGCCTCAAAAGCAATTCGTTTTAAATCAGTACCCACAAAAGAAACCATTAATTCCAAGGTTTCCGGTCGAATGGTTAATTGATGCTGTGATAAATACTCTTTCAGCCAGGAACCAACTTTATCTTCTTTGATTCGAGCCGAATGGACCACCACTCCGGTTTTTTCTAAGGTCTGTAAAACTTTTGATTTATCACTCAAAGACGATTTTAAAGTCAAAATAAATAGGGTAGAGGTCATGGGATTTTTCACATATTCTTCCCAAAGTTTAAAATCTTCTGTACCTTTTTCTTTACCTTCTCCTTTGGATTTTCCTAAATTTTCCAGAAAAGAGGCTTCTTTTACAATAATTACTTGTCTTTCAGACATCATCGGAAATCGACGTGCATTGGATAAAATAGCGGGTAAGGTTTGATCTTTGCCATAAAAAACAAATTGATTGAAACCTTTCTGATCTTCACTTAGTACCTTATTTTCAAATGCTTCCGTCAATAAATCAATAAAAAAAGGCTCATCTCCATGTATAACATAGATAGGTGCTAACTTATTAGTTTGAATATCCTTTAAAACTTCCTGAGCACTTTTATTCATTTACTGATGGCATTATAAAATATGAAAGGCCAAATTTATAGATTTTACAAATTATTTGCATTATTATTCCTAATTTTGAAATTAAAAATCAATTAATGAAGATATTAAATAACACCGTCGTTTTTATCAGTTACGAATTATCCTTCCCAGATGAAAACGGAAAACCAGAGGTTGTAGAAATTGTAAGTGACCAAGAACCGATGGCATTTATTCAAGGAATGAGTGGTTTGCCTGAAGCTTTTGAGGAAAATTTACGTGGACTTTCGATAGGTGACTCCTTTGATTTTGCAATAGAAGCTGCAGATGCATATGGAAATATTGATCCAAATGCGATCGTGCAATTGCCAAAACATATTTTTCAAATAGATGGAAAAGATAATGAAGAAATCCTTCAATTAGGAAACTTCATTCCCATGACAGACGATCAAGGAAACCGTATGCAAGGAATGATTATTCAAATCAACCCTGAAAGCGTGACCATGGATTTTAATCATCCACTTGCCGAAAAAACCTTATTGTTTAAAGGAAAAGTTTTAAACGTTCGCCCTGCAACTCCAGAAGAAATTGCTCATGGACATGTTCATGGGGAAGGTGGAGTGCATCACTAAAATAGTGGAAAGCTGAAAGTTGAAAGTGGAAAACTTAAATACTAAACTTTCAACTTTCAACTTTCCACTTTTAACTTTCAACTATTTTATGACACCAAGTTTCGATACTATCTTCATGGAATTGGCTGAAAATTTAGCTCTTAAATCGCATTGTACAAAAGCACAAGTCGGAGCTGTTTTAACCAAAGACACACGGATTATATCTATAGGGTACAATGGTCCACCAGCCGGAACTCATAATTGTGACGAAGAATTTGGTGAAATTGGATGTCCGAGAGATTCAAAAGGTTCTTGTTCTTTAGCATTACATGCAGAACAAAATGCCATATTATATGCTTCAAAAAATGGGGCTTCCGTAGAAGGATCCACTCTTTACGTAACTTTATCCCCCTGCATTTCATGCGCTAGAATTATTTACAGCATGAAAATTGCAAAAGTGATTTATTTAAAATCATATGCAGCTTACAAAGGTATCCCATCAGATGAAGGAGTTGATTTTTTAAGAAAATTTGGAGTAGAGGTGGTCCAATATGTTGATTTGAGAACATAAAATGATGAGACAGCTCAAAGTGTCCAATGTCAAAAATTTTTAAATTAAGAATATTATTTGCTTAAATTCCCATTTTAATTTAATTTTGCATTCCAATTCGGCGGGGTAGCTCAGATGGTTAGAGCGTTGGATTCATAACCCAAAGGTCGGCAGTTCGATTCTGCTCCCCGCTACAAGCATACACAAGACAGGTTCATCGACTTGTCTTTTTTTATCCCTAACCATCTAAAATCATGTTTGTTACCTATGTATTATTCTCCGAAAAATTTAATAAGATTTACATTGGATTTACCAATAATTTAATCACAAGATTTCATTCGCATAATCAATTGGCAACAAAAGGGTTTACCATAAAATATCGCCCTTGGAAGGTCTTATTGGTAGAATTTTTTGATACTAAAAAAGAAGCCTGTATTAGAGAAAAACAATTAAAATCTAGAAAAGGAAGAGAATTCATAAAAAATTACATTGGATTCATATCCGTCAGCTGACGGACGGCTTTCGATTCTGCTCCCCGCTACAAGCATACACAAGACAGGTTCATCGACTTGTCTTTTTTTATCCTCTAACCATCTAAAATCATGTTTGTTACCTATGTATTGTTCTCCGAAAAATTTAATAAGATTTACATTGGATTTACCAATAATTTAATCACAAGATTTCATTCTTACATTAAATATTGACTTTATCACGATAATGTATATCTTTGTTAATACAGCATTAAATTTACGTCTATGGTAACGGATGCCTACCAATTTGAGTTTGAATTAAGAGCCTCTCCAAAGGTTTTATTTCCATATTTGAGTTCAGCATCTGGGCTTCAACAATGGTTTGCAGACAAAGTCACAGTTAAAAATGCATCTGATTTTAATTTCATTTGGGATAATGAAAATCATTTGGCAAGCTTAATAAGTCAAAAATTAAATAAATTTGTAAAATTCCAATTTGAAGGAGCTGAGCAAAAAAGAACATTGGAGATGTCATTGCAAGTAAGTGAAGTATCCAACACTACCTATTTACAAATAATAGATAGTTCATCTAACTTTAAATCCGATGAGGATGCAGAAGAACTTTGGGAATATTTAACAGATAAATTAAAGGAAATTGTTGGGAGTTAGTATGCGTAAAATAGACAAATTGGTTCTCCAGGCTTTTATGGGGCCCTTTTTTCTCACTTTAATTGTTGTAATCTTTATATTCTTACTTCGACTATTATTATTCTACTTTGCAGACCTCTTTGGCAAAGATTTGGGTTTAGAAGTTTATTTTCAATTACTTTTTTATTTCTCCCTCATTACACTTCCGTTGGCAATGCCTTTAGGTGTGTTGATGTCCTCACTGATGACTTTTGGAAAGTTAGGAGAAAACTTTGAATTAACAGCCCTAAAAAGTGCTGGAATCTCAATCATTCGAATATTTAGACCCATCATCATTCTTGCTATTTTTTTAAGCATTTTTATGTTTTGGTTTACAAACATAGCCCTGCCATGGGCAAACTTAAAAGGATGGAGTTTGTTATATGATATCAAAACCACCAAAACAACATTAAACATAAAAGAAGGTATTTTTTACACAGATTTACCTGGTTATACCATTCAGGTTGCAAAAAAATATCCTGACAATACTACGTTAAAACATATTGTTATTTATGATCACACCTTAAATGATGGAAATCGACATGTCACTATTGCCGATTCGGCAAAAATGTATACTATTTTAAATAAGAAATACTTAGTTTTTGAATTGTTTAATGGGAAAGATTATTTAGAAGATGCCGATAGGGGCTCAAATCTTGATCAATCAGACGTTGCCATTCACCTATTTAAAAGGAGTAAAGTTGTAATGTCTCTAGATGCATTTGATTTACAAAAGACAGATGAAAGTCAATTCGCAAAAAATCAAATAATGCGCAACAACATCGAATTAATGCATGATGCAGACTCCTTACATAAAGTAATCAATACCATAAAAAAAGGATATGTAGCTTCTTACAATGTATATTTTTTATATTTCAGAAAAGATCCAGCCATTGCTCTTAAAACATTAAAATTCAATACAAATTGGGTAAAAAGTCGCGTCAAATCACTTGATACAGGTATCATTAACTTACCAAAAATCCGTTCAGATGCTTTGCAATCCGCTCAAAACTTAATGAGTTTCGGTACATCCAATAAAGTGGCAATTGATTCTCAAAATTTAGAACTCAAAAAAACAAATTTGGAATGGCATCATAAGTTTACCAATAGCTTGGCCATATTAGTCATGTTTTTAATTGGTGCACCCTTAGGAGCGATCATTAAAAAAGGTGGATTTGGTGTTCCTATCGTTGTGGCCGTTTCCTTTTTCATTTTGTTGTATATTCTCACTCAGCAGGGCGAAAAAATGGCCAAGGAAGGCAAAATTGCACTTCAAATGGGTGCTTGGTTGGCAAATGTCATATTGGGACTCATCGGTATATATTTCATGCGAATTTCTTTAAAAGACTCAAGAATATTTGAATGGGATGTATACAAAATGTATTGGGATCGGATTAAGACCAAGCTTCCTAATAGATTTGCAATTACGCGTAAAAATTCGTAATTTTGTCAATTAATTAATTTTTTCACATTAAACTGGTAAAAGATGTATTTGTCACCTGAGAAAAAACAAGAGATTTTCGAATCTAAAGGGAAAGCAAAGTCTAAAATCGATACTGGTTCTGCTGAATCGCAAATTGCGTTATTTACTTACAGAATCAATCATTTGACTGAGCATTTAAAGAAAAACAAAAAAGACCATAGCACACGTCTTGGACTTTTGAAGTTAGTAGGTAAGCGTCGTAGTTTGCTTGATTACTTAAGCCGCAAAGAGATTTCACGTTATCGTGCAATTATCGCTGAATTAGGTATTCGTAAATAATTTTTACAGGGTTTCTCAACCGAGAAACCCTGTTTTAATTCATTCCCTTTTTACCAGTCTGCTATCAAATAAACAAACAATATTCAGGACAGGCCTGAAAAACTATTTTATAAGTATATATGTCATTTAATATCGTTCAAAAACGCATTTCAATGCCCAATGGCAATGAGATCCTCATCGAAACCGGAAAGCTCGCAAAGCAAGCAGATGGATCTGTTGTCGTAAAAGTTGGAAACATGATGCTGTTGGCTACAGTTGTTGCAGCCAAAACTCACAAAGAAGGCACAGACTTCTTACCACTTTCAGTAGATTATCAAGAAAAATTTGCTTCAAATGGTCGTATTCCGGGAAGTTTCTTAAAAAGAGAAGCTCGTTTATCGGATTATGAAATTTTAATATCTCGATTAGTAGACCGTGCATTGCGTCCTACTTTTCCGAGTGATTACCACGCTGATGTACAGGTTAACATCCAATTAATATCTGCTGATTTAGAAGTTTTGCCAGATGCTTACGTTGGTTTAGCTTCTGCTGCTGCCCTTGCTGTATCAGATATCCCATTCAATGGTCCCATTTCTGAAGTAAGAATAGCAAAAATTAATGGCGAATTAGTTATTAATCCAACTACATCAGATTTAGCGAATGCTAGCCTAGAATTAATTGTGGCTGCCAATTCTAAAGATATTTTGATGGTAGAAGGAGAAGCCAATGAAATTGCCGAAGAAGAAATGCTTGAGGCATTGAAAGTTGCTCATGATGCGATTAAATTACAATGTAATGCCTTAAAAGAATTAGAAGCTGAGGTTGGTAAAACAGTAAAACGTGAATACTGTCATGAAACACATGATGAAGCTCTAAAAGAGCAATTGTGGTCAAACTACTACAATCGATTCCTTGAAGTGGCCAAATTAGCTAATCCGAGCAAATCTGGAAGAAGAGAATCTTTCAATGCGATTATTGAAGAATTCAAAGCAAGCTTGCCTGAAGACCATACTGTAAATTTGTCTTTGGCAAACCATTATTTTCATGATATTGAAAAAGAAGCAGCTCGTCAGTTGGTATTGCAAGAAAGATATCGTTTAGATGGTCGTAAATTAAACCAAATAAGAAATATAGCCTGTGAAGTAGATTATTTACCCTCTCCACATGGTTCTGCAGTTTTTACGCGTGGTGAAACCCAATCATTAACGACTGTAACCTTAGGAACGAAAATGGATGAGCAAATTATTGATCAACCAATGTACCAAGGGTATAATAAATTCATGTTGCATTATAACTTCCCTGGTTTTTCTACTGGTGAAGTAAAACCTAATCGTGGTCCAGGACGTAGAGAGGTTGGACACGGTAATTTAGCAATGCGTGCCATTAAAAAAGTTCTTCCAAAATTGGAAGAATATCCTTATACCATTCGTGTAGTTTCTGATATTTTAGAATCAAATGGTTCCTCTTCAATGGCTACTGTTTGTGCTGGAACTTTAGCATTGATGGATGCAGGTGTTCAAATCAAAGCACCCGTATCGGGAATTGCAATGGGATTAATTTCAGACTCCAAAACTGGAAAATATGCCGTTTTATCAGATATTCTTGGAGATGAAGATCACTTAGGGGATATGGATTTCAAGGTAACTGGTACGGAAAATGGAATTACGGCTTGTCAAATGGATATCAAGGTTGATGGACTTTCTTATGAGGTTTTAGCAGAAGCTTTAGCCCAAGCAAAGGAAGGCCGTTTACATATCCTCAATGAGATGAAAAAGGCAATTCCTGCCACTAGAGATGAATTCAAACCACAAACTCCTCGAGCAACCGTTATCAAAATCATGAAAGACCAGATTGGTGCTGTTATCGGACCAGGTGGTAAGGTGGTACAGGATATTCAAAAACAATCTGGTGCAACCGTAACGATAGAAGAAAAAGAAGATGGAGGGTATGTAAGTATATTCTCTTCCAATGGAGCAGCAATGGATAAAGCCGTATCAATGGTTAAGGGTATTGTTACCATTCCGGAAGTTGGAGAGGTTTACAAAGGCAAAGTGAAGAATATTCAATCTTTTGGTGCATTTGTGGAATTTTTACCAGGAAAAGATGGTTTATTACATATATCCGAAATCTCTTGGGATCGTATCGAAACAATGGATGGTGTTTTCAAAGAAGGAGATGAGGTTCAAGTAAAATTAGTTGAGGTAGATAAGAAAACAGGGAAATTCCGTTTGTCAGCAAAAGCCCTTTTACCAAAACCAGAAAAAACAGAAAAAACAGAGAAATCTGAAAATTAATAGCGCATGAGACAGCTAAAAATTAGCAAACAGATTACAAACAGAGAATCACAATCTCTGGACAAATACTTACAAGAAATTGGTAAGGTTGATTTGTTAACACCTGATGAAGAGGTAATTCTTGCACAAAAAATTCGTGATGGGGATCAGTTGTCTTTAGAACGTTTAACAAAAGCAAACCTTCGTTTCGTGGTATCAGTGGCTAAACAATACCAAAACCAAGGATTAAGTCTTGGCGACTTAATCAATGAAGGTAACCTTGGATTGATAAAAGCTGCTCAACGATTTGATGAAACGAGAGGATTTAAATTCATTTCCTATGCCGTATGGTGGATTCGTCAATCTATTTTACAAGCTTTGGCAGAGCAATCACGTATTGTTCGTTTACCTTTAAATCGTGTTGGTTCATTAAATAAAATTTCTAAAACATTCTCAGAGTTAGAACAGAAATTTGAAAGAGAACCTTCTCCTGAAGAATTAGCAGAGGTTTTAGATATTTCAACTGGTGAGGTAGTAGATACTTTGAAAATTTCAGGTAGACACGTTTCCATGGATGCACCTTTTGTTCAGGGGGAAGAAAATTCTCTTTTAGATGTATTAGAAAATGATTCAGAAGACAAACCTGATACAGGTTTGATTAACGATTCCTTACGAAGAGAAGTACAACGTGCCCTTTCAACTTTGACTCATCGTGAAGCAGATGTGGTTACTTTGTATTTTGGTTTGAATGGAGAACATGCGATGACTTTAGAAGAAATTGGAGAAAAATTCAATTTAACAAGAGAAAGAGTACGACAAATTAAAGAAAAAGCAATTCGAAGATTACGTCATACTTCAAGAAGTAAAGCACTTAAAACATATTTAGGATAAATCTAAAAGCCTCTTTTGAGGCTTTTTTTTAGCTTATGGCATTTCCAAAAGGACTCTTGACATTATCTAAATTGATTTCAATGCATGGTATTGAAGAAGTTGTAGTTTGTCCAGGATCAAGAAATGCACCAATCATACATGCCTTATCATTGAACAAGGATATAAAATTATATTCAATTGTTGATGAAAGATCTGCAGGATTTTTTGCCATTGGAAGATCTTTGGCAAGCCAAAAACCCGTTGCAGTTTGTTGTACATCAGGTTCGGCCGGACTCAATTTGGCTCCCGCCTTGGCAGAAGCCTATTACCAAGAAATTCCGATATTGGCCATAACAGCCGATAGACCTATCGAATGGATTGATCAATGGGATGGACAAACCATCAAACAAACTAATTTTTTAGCAACAACGGTCAAAAAATCCTTAGAATTTCCAAATTCATCTCATTCGCCAGAAACTTTAGATTGGCTTCAACAGCGCCTGGTAAATGAAGCTATTTTAACATTAAAATCAGATAAAAAAGGACCCGTACATTTAAATGTACCCATTTCAGAACCGTTTTATCCTGAAATTGGGGAAGATATATCTTTCCCTGAAAAAATAAATAAAATTGAACTGATTGAAACCGATCAAACGCCTAATCAAACCATTCTAGAATTCTTAGAAACTCATTATCAAGAAAACCAAAAAATCATATTATCCATTGGCCAATTAGAAAATTCAAATGAATACCTTACCATTTTGAATTCCTTAAAAAAATTAGGCATAGTGTTGCTTGGAGATTCTACTGCAAATGCTTCCAATCAGGTAATTCAAAATCATGATTTAATTTTGGCAAATGACAAAATTTTGGAAAATTTAAAATCAGATATTGTCATTCATATTGGTAAATCTCATGTTTCTAAAAGAATCAAACAATTTTTTAGAAAATGTTCTCCTCGTCAAAATTGGTTGATAAAAAAAGGAGATAAAGGGGCAATTATTGATACATATCAATCTTTGACGCATATTTTAGATATTGATGCCATTTTATTTTTAAAAATATTTCATGCATTTTTATCTCAGAAAAATCATTCGATAGTATATTTAGCAGTTTGGGAAGAATATGCTAAAGAAGTCAGTGAGAGACAAAATTTATTCATTAATACTAATAAAAATTGGAATGAATTAGGGGCAATCCAAAAAGTGTTACATTCGATTTCATCTCAAAAAAATGAAATCCATTTTGGCAATTCCCTAAGCATACGATATAGTAATTGGTTGCCTTTTTTTCCGAAAGGACTCGTTTATTGTAATCGAGGAACAAGTGGAATTGATGGGAGTGTGTCTACTTATGTAGCTGCTACATCTACATTAGAAATCAATTCTTTTTTGGTAATTGGGGATTTATCATTCCATTATGATCAAAATGGGTTATGGAATGAGTATTTAAATCAGCATCAACGAATCATTGTTTTAAATAATTCTGGAGGAGGTATTTTTAGAAATTTAGAAGGAGCAAAGGATCTTCCGGAGTTAGAAAAATTCATTGCAACCAAGCAGAATAATACTGCAGAATTTATCGCCAAAAATGCAGGTTTATTGTATTTTAAGGCAGAAAATTATACCGAATTACAAAATAGCCTTCATGTAATTCAAGAAAAATCAAACCTACCTATTCTATTGGAAATTGTTACTGATCCAGATAACAATAAAGAAATAATTTCAAATTATATGGGTTTATTTAAGTCCTGATTCGTCTTCGATTCTTTTTAAATTGCGAAGATAAAGTTCATTTTGCGGAGATAAATATAAAGCCTTTTGAATCCATTTTTTAGCAGTTTCATATTGTTTTCGTTGAATTTCAATATAACCTAAATTATTGTAAATAAGGTCTTCGTATTTCTTTGAGGGCAAAACTGATTTGAAACTCTTTTCAGCTAAATCCAATTCACCCATTTCTTGATAAACCACACCTTCGTTTATTTTTGCCTCTAATTGGCTAGGATCCAAATTTAAGGCAATTTGATAGGAAGAGAGTGCTTTGGGCAATTGTTTATTTTGCAAATATAGATCACCTAATTGCCGATAGGCGGCAGCAAATTTAGGATCAATAGAAACTGCCTTCTCAAAATCATGTAATGCTTCATCATTCTTGTCTATTGCTATGTTCACCAAACCTCTATTATAAAAAGCATCAGATAATTTTGGATTCTTTTCAATAGCTTCATTGTACCATTTCAAAGCTTCTCTATATTCCTTTTCTTTCCATTTTTGATTTCCTCTCAAGAAAAAATTAGATGCCTCCATTTTATCCTTTTCTGCTGAGGACTGACAAGAAAATAGTACAATTGAAAAAATAAAAAGAAATGAAACGTTTGCTGTGATTTTCATGTTGAGTAATTTAATTACTTTTGCAATCTAAAAAACAAATTTAAAAGAATATTATGGCATACGCAGAAATGTTGACCGATAAAGGTTTAATGAAAATTGAATTTTATCAAGAAGATGCACCTATTCATGTGCAAAATTTCATTGATTTATCAAACAAAGGATTTTATGATGGCGTAACT
>JBEBDG010000069.1:0-10371 GCA_041157165.1 Bacteroidota bacterium | reverse complement strand
TGTTGGATGAACGGAATATGATTTGATTCTAAAAAGCGTTTGATTTGCTCTTCGCCTTTGGAGCTATTGCAATTGGGGCAACCATTTCCACGTTGATGGTTGTTTGGTGTTTGAAGAAATTCTCCATGTTTCGGACAAATCAACTTGACCATTTTTTTACCGCCCTCATAATCAACTTGGCTGTAATCGTATTTCTCTCCGTGTATTTTGATGCTGTCTTGAATAAAAGCTTCAACTTCCTTCATTTGAAGTTTGTGCTGATCAATAATAGCACATTGTGGGCAAGCACTTCCCGTTAGGTGATTTTGCGGTTCCTGATTGAAAGCGCCATGGGTAGGGCAGATGATAGTTACCTTCTTTGTTTGATTCAGATAATGTACCTGGCTGTAATCATATTTTGATCCATGAACATTCTTTGCTTGGTGTTAAGCCATAGATAAAGCCTTGAACCTAATAGGAGTTAGGTTTTTAATTAAATCAACGACTTAACCTTTTTGTACAAATCCAACAAATGGAATACCGAAATATCAATTAAAGGTTCGTACATAAAAGCATTTACATGAATATTTTCTGGGGTCATCAAATTAATTCGATCTAAAATTGAAATCGTCTCTTTGTCTGAATGATTCGTTTTAAAAATCTTTAACAGTTTAGAGGTTTGATTACTGTCAATTTCTAATGTACTTGAATTAGGGATTTTCCTTAGCATGTATTCTTCTGCCTTTAATCTTATGGCAACTGATAAAGTGATTTTATTTTCTAATAGTATTTCATTTATTCCATTTTCAAGAATAATTAAATCTGCCGTTTCGTATATTAAATCTTTTATAAACCTGCCTCCAAAACCAATACTTTGTTTTATTGTTGAGGGGAAACTTTTATGAATTAGATTAAGTATGTCCCCACAAGTAATTGTACTTGTATCTACTTTAACATGGAGACAAGAAGTAAGAAGTAAGTAATTTGATGTCGAATTATCCTCTATATATTCAATTAAATTCCTAACGAATGGAATTATACTCACAAATATTTTTTGATCGGAAATATTTTTTTTGAAATGGCTAAAAATATCTTTTCTATATTCTCCTTTAATTAATTGAACTTCACGATTATCATTTTTAGTTGCCATAAATGCGGCTTTGTAATCAAGTGATAGTCTTGAAGCAACCGTTCTATAAAAATCAAAATTGTGAGTAAGTATAATTAATCTAAAAATTGAGTTGCAATGCAATTCCTTGATATACTCTATGATTGCGTATTTATTTTTATAATCAAATGAATCTGCAATATCATCTAAAATTAAAAGTGTTTCTTGGTTTAATTGCTTTCGAGATTCAATATCAAATAATAGTTGAAGGATATAGAATGCTCTTTGTTCTCCTTTGCTTAAAATGGATAGAATTGAGCTTTTATCTTTAGTAACAGGTGAATCATTTCGATCCTTGTAATCAAATTCAATATTGGCAGTTTCTCGCCTCAAAACAACATCCTCCTGGTTGACAAGTCTTATTTCAAAAGGCACATAAAATCGCTGATTAAAAGTTCTTATTATTTCCTCCCAAATTGAAAATTCCTTTTTAGCATCCTCAATGATTTTCTTAAGTGCTTTTTTATGGCTTTCATATAATTTCGCAAGGTTTTTAGTTTCATTTGCAATAGAAGAAATATAGTTTAGCCATATTTTTTTTCTAAAATCATCATATTTTTCAAGTTCTACTAGTAATAGATTATTTTTCTCGATTGCAGTTTTGAAAGATCTGAGTTCAGCATTTGATCCAATTGATTTATCTACTTGTTCAAATGATTTTTTTAAATTTCCATCATTGATTATGGAGGTTATTTCATTTTCAAGAATTTGTTTTAACTCATTTGTTGACTTAATTTCAATATTGTCATTTAGAGTAAATTTATGCCCAGCTTCAAAGAAAGAATTATCCTCAGTTGATTTTACTATTTCATTAGCTTGATATGTTCCAAATGAGTTTTTCGAACTTTTAAAAAACTTTGATTTAGCAAGAAGTTCATTATATTTTGATACATAAATCGAAAGTAGTTTCTGGTTCTTATCTAAGAATTTTTTAACATTTCCTTTTTTATCAAAGATGTCATTATATCGAAAATTGTAACTTTCAGGCTTAGAGATTAACTCTTTAGAAGTATTTAAGAGTAGTTCAAAAAAAGTTGTTTTTGATGATTCGCTAAAGGTGTTTATGAATTCTATTTCACAATCAGTACTTTGTGAAATTTGCTTTAATTTTTTTATGTATTCACTCTTTTGATTTTCCAATTCTGAATAAATCTTGTCATACTTCTTCTTTAAATCTTGACTTGCAATAAATGAACTTATTTTGTCTGTGGCATCATAACTGCTATTTTCCGCATTTACTACTGATATTGATTCAATTGATATTTCGCCATTATCTGTATATACTTTATATTCAGATTTTCTATCTGAATAAACGCTATCGCAGGGCTTTGATTTAGAGTCATTCTTCGAAATTAGATCTAGTGTCTTCGCAAAAGAAGTTTTCATCGTTCCATTCGGTGCATAAATTAAGAATGAGTTTGTATTTACATGCTTAAATTCAAATTTGTGATGAAATCGACCAATTCCGAAGCAATTTTTAAGTTCTATTTCAATAAAATTCATGTCTTAAAATGATGTTTTGAAAATTTAGTTTAGTATGAATTGCTCAATAAATAATACTTGATAAAACCAATGATATAATTGCGCAAATGATTTAAAGGCGCCTAAAATGGAAGCACTGTGATTAGGTCCGATGATAATTGTTTTCTTTGCTACACATCACGGTTTCCCATTCCCCAAATAATACACAAACCTCACACGATTTAATTGAGTTGCATGCATTAACTTAATTGGAGTATTAGCATTATGAATTAGGTCAATGGTATGTTTACTCGGATGACTATATTGATTGCCTAGACCGTAATTGATTACGCCGTAATTTACTCCACTAAATCTATCTAATGCAACTTTTGTCAAATACTTATTCGCACCATGGTGAGGAATTTGTAAAATCCGAATTTGATCAAGGGTTGTCTGCCCCCACTTACTTTCTAACTCGTCTGAGCAGCTGTCATTTAGTTTGATGTCTCCAGTTAGAAGAAAAGAAAAATTATCAATTTGTCTTATGTAACGGTATCGATTATTACAGCATAGATATCGCAGAAGCTGTCTGTTATTGGGTATTTTCTGACAGTTACAAATTGCAATATGTGATTTTGGGCTTTTGGGTGTGTTTAATAACAACATGGAGGTGTCATTCAATTTGGTTGAGCCGAAAACTTTCACATAAACTGCTTTTAAATTTTGAATAGTGATTCTAGATGATGATAACGCATTTGTTATATCATCTTGGGTTGGATCATTTGTGACCTTTAAAAGCGATTTTAATTCAGTTTTAAAATGCGATAATAACGAAATATCTCGTTTTTTATTGAAAAATTTAATTTGCCAGAAATGATTGAGTTCTATATACCCTGAGTCGTAATGATGATGAACGTTTTCTTGTTTATCGGCTTCTTGAATTTCAATATTATCATCAAGAAGTTTGTTTAACGAGAATTCAAATTTTGGATTGTCATCAAAAGGCTTTGGGTCGATGTCTGAACTTCCAGAATCATCAGGTTTATCTTTATGATGAATAAAATTGATATGTTTGACATCAAGTTTTTTGAAAAAGCTAATCGGGTCATTAATAAAAGACCTAACACTTTCTTTATCTGAGTTGCCGTCAAATAGATTGTCGATTAAATATAGGTATTTCTCTTCCTCAGATAAGTAGGGTAGGTAAACTTCCTTGGCTCCTCTACTTTTTGTTAAAAGTTTTGTTATTTTATTAATATGATCGGCATGGAAGTGGGAAATAACGAGCATGTCAATTTTGCCTCCTATCTCCAATACGAATTCATCGATTTCAGCCTCAATGTACGACGCATTTGTACTATATGTTGAGTGTCCACAATCGTAAACCATTGTAAAACTATCACCAGAACTTACGTGGTTGAATTTCCCTGTAAAAAATAAACCTTGTCCTATCGGTCTGAAATCAAATTTTGCAATAATTGAGTGGCTCATGGCATAATTATTTTGAAGGTATTACATTATAAATGAGCTTACTGAATGGCTTCATTTTGATGATCAGTTCTACCGTTCTTGAACTTCCGATGCTCGCTGATTTCTCTTATTTGGTGTTCGCGTTGTTTTATGCAAATTAATTGTTACCACGTTAATGTTTGCTTTTGTAAATGTTTCCATCTAGCCGATTATTTCTATTAGAGTTTATGCGCATTTTTTACATTGAGTACGTTCTGTAACTTTTACTAAAATTGCATCTGTTTTAAGTTCAAAGCAATCAGTATTATGAGCATTATTACAAGAATTGCATAACGGAGTAATATACTGAGTAGATAGAGCATTTCCATGACAAAGAATCACATGAGCACCAACTAGATTTTTAGTGCTAGTGCACCCAAGGGAACTGCAAATATTTGCTTTCTTTTTTGAATAGTTTTCCCAATGACAAAGGTAATTAGAACACGAGCAAGATATTGTGGTATAGACCTTCTTATTTTTCACTAGTTTATTAGACATGATTTTGAATTTAGTTGATTTACAAACCCTAAATTAAATAATCACAAAACACAACTTTTCCTTAATAAGGTCATCGTTTTTTCAAGGGGCATAGCCCAAAAGCTAGCACAGTAAGGATTCTAAAATAGAATAGGGGAGAAGAGGTGTGCGTAAATGGCGTATATGTACGCACATTTATAGTACAAGTACTACGAAAAAAAAACAGGGTAGCTATTTAGATTGAGCCGAAGACCAAAGAATCTTAACGCAATGAGCGTTTTACACGTTATAGTTTATTTAGTTTTGAGGATATGACAGGTTAATTTCCGTAGAATTCCTTATTATTCTGAATAATTACTCAGGATTTCCTTGGTTTTACTTTGGATTCCTGAGTAATTACCAGAGGATTACTTAGGTTATTCAATTAATTAAGAATTCATTTATTTTTCAAAGAATTTGTTGCTTTTTATTTTGAATTCTGAATCATTTGAATCTCCTTATGCGATAAAGGAATATTAAAGTAATCTGTTCTTAGAAGTATTGATCCCCCATTTGAAATTATTAATACAATACCTTTATTAGGACTAAAATAATATTCTAAAAAATGTGAATAAGAGACATTATTCACAGGAGTAAAAGTGAGTTTATATAGTATTTCATTTCTTAGAGTTACAACATTTTCAAGCTTTACAAGATATTTTTCTCTTAAAAAAGAGATTTTGCCACCTACGTTTTTTTTATAATCATAAAATAAATGCCACATAAAGTGTTTTTTATAAAACCAAACACCATCTTTAATTTTGAACTTTATAGCTTTATCATCGTCACCAGTAAACAATCTAGATTCAATGAAAATTGAATCATCTAAATAAGTTCTTTTTGTAGTAAATTCAAGCTCCATACCCCAAATAGCCTCTAATGTATCTGGCGATTCAATATGTGAGTTAAGTGCGTAGTGAAAAAAACTAATTTTTTCCTGGGAAAAAGAAATGTTACCAATAAGTAGAGCAAAAAAATAGATTTTAATAAATTTCATTTATTGATTATTAACATTATTAGGAATTTCATTTAATCAGTAATAGGAACTACTTTTTTAACATGAATTAACTTTGATAGAGATTTATCATAAATTTTCTTTTGTTGTTCAAATGTTAAATTATTGACATGAGCTAAGTCTGAAATATATTTTTCAAATTCTTTTGAATTTTGTTGCCCTGCAAATGAAAGAATATCAATGTTTTCTTTGCTTAGATTTAGATTATTGTCAATACTATACTCCGTTAAAATTTTAACGAGAGCCTCCCTTTCTGTATTATATATATTATGGTTTGCATCCTCAATTAATGGAGATAAGGATAATTTTTGATGTATTGCTTCATGTGCAACTATTAAAACAACACCTAATTCACTATACTGAAATTTTGTATTTTCTGAAACATCTGTAGACGATAAAAACCATGAATTAACGTTTGCCGTTCTTGAAGCCCTTGGTTTTTCTGGTCCTTTTGTTAAACCTGCAGCTCCTGCAGATTTACATTTCGTATCATTTATCCATAAATATAAATTATATTGAGTATTATTTTCAAATTTTTCAATTGATTTCCCAAATTCTGAATTATTTACACGTAAATTCTGAAATACTCTACCATAATCAGTACTTAAAAAATCATTACTTGGTACAATTTTCTTTCCATCCACATCAACAAAGAATATCGGTGAATTTCCCACAGAATTATATGGACTCATTTCAGGAAATATCTCATTCAACGGATCCACGCTCAGCCACCTTCCCAATCTCGGATCTAACTGTCTAAATTCGGTAGTGTATGAATTACCATCTCCCTTAAATTCATTGTCTTTTTCAAATCCCTGATACCCAAACCTATATCCCTCCAAACTCACCGTTCTACCATCCAATTCCACACCAAATGGGCTGTAATCGGAGCAGGTTCGAATACCGACACAAGGGGAAGGTTTGGAGCAGGGAATCATTAAATTAATAGTTAAAAAAGAGCGAATATTAATTAATAAACAGGCTTTTTACTCTTTTAAATAAACACAAATTGCTTGGGAATATAATATGTTTAACAAGTTCTTCGTTAATTGAGAATTGATATTAAAATTTTATTTTCACTGAACTGAATACGGTTTTTCTTTAATTCACTTTTGACCAGTTCATACAGCTCAATTACTTTTGTCTTTAATGGATCACCCAAAACGATTGATGCGCCAACGAATTGATTTTTTGGTTGATTTTGAAACCTCAACCATTTTGAATTTGGATTCTTTTCAAAAATTAAATGACCTATAAAAGCAGTGATTTGTTGTTTATAATGATCTCTTTGACCTTTTGTAAGTAAATTGAGTGTTCTGTCTAATTCGCTTAGGTTTGGTTCGCCCAATTTCAATTCTAATACAAAAGAGTTGCTGATTTCTATGAATTTTTCATAAAATGAATCATCAAAAATTGTTCTTTGATATGCCAATTCTTCGACAATTTCACGTTTACTTTCTTTAGTGTTTTCCAAATAGGTTATCAGACTTTCCTTTGTTAAAAACAATTGCGAATAATAACTTCGTTTAATGAGATAGCCGGACTCAAGTTTATAGATTTTTACATCATATTTTTTTGATAAGCTCGAATTTAAAGACGCATTTTTTAGGAGTTGCCTGGCTTTATCATGCTCAATATTTTTAAAATTAAACTGACTTTTTTTCAAGGGTTGGTTTATTGATTTATCAACACATGCTCCAATCATACATAGTGCTAAAATTACTGATACTATATTTAAATACATAACTTATTCTGCCTTTGCAGGGTCTGGGTCTGACGGACTCGAGTAATCAGTTACCATAGATTCTAAGAAAGCTGAATCTTTTTTACCAAAAAAGTCGAAATTGTCATAATTTGTAAACCAATTGGAAAAATTTTCTAGGATTTTGCTAAAGCTCACCCCTGAAACTTTTAATTCAGGATCCGATAACATGTACTCGTCTGTTTCCTCATCGTAATAAAGTACAGATTGATAAAGTCTTACACCTCTATCTTCCGCATATTTACATAAATCTCTTCCAACTATAGTATTAGATGTAGTTAAAAGTGTTAACGCAGGAATTTCATCATCATCACTTTTAAGTTCCGCTAAGACATCAATCATACCTGCAAGTTGGTGTTTTCGATATTTAAAGGATAGAATCTTGTTAGTTACTTTTGCTTCATACCAATGACCAGTTAGGTAAAGACTAATTGAATATTTATATCCATTATTTTTAAACTCAATTCCTCGGTCAAATTGTATTCCATCGGGTCTCACACTTGAGGGTAGTCCACCATTCAAATTATTTCTTTCTTCAGAATAGTAATTTTTACCATATGTTGAAACACTATGTGTTTCTTGCACTATTCCTAAAGTTAAGTTTTCAAATAGTCTTCCGATTTGATTGTTGTTTGTTAATCCAATTCCTTTAGCAATTCTTCTAAATTCCCATGATGTGACTGGTTCTGGATCCAATCCATGCGCATCAATCATAAGAATAACACAATTACCTGAAAATTGGTAATTAGAAAACTCAGGATTTTTACTTGCTAACTTATCCACCGCAAAAAACCTTCCCAACCTAGGGTCATGCATCCTAAATGTGTAGTTGATCGAGTTTCCTTCTCCTTTAATTTCATCATCCATCTCCTGGTTCTGAAACCCAAACCTATACTCCTCCACACTCACCGTTCTGCCATCCAACTCAACACCAAATGGGCTGTAATCGGAGCAGGTTCGAATACCGACACAAGGGGAAGGTTGGGAGGTAAATTTTATTTTTCAAAGTGGCATTATACCTTACGAGATTAAGTCGAATTTAACTGCTGGAAAAATCTATTTATTTTTGTTTCGAATTATTTGGGGGAGGTCAGTTACATTTTCATTGAAGTTCGATTTAATATTCATGCCTAACTTTTGATTTATTTGTATCTCTTCTTGTTTTTGAATTAATTATTTCCAGACGACCTCCTTAATTTGGAAACTAATAAATTCAGTTAATCTGTGGATAGTACCTTAATTTTCCAAATTTTATTTTTATCTTTTAATAATATCATTGTATAATCTATGCAAGTATATAATTTATCGTCTTGTACCCATCCTTTTTTATTTCCGCAAATCGTAGATATTTTTGATAAGCCAGGTTCTGAGTGGTCAGTGATTTCGACTATGTCATAACTCAATGATTCCAATAATTTATGATTTGAGTCATCGTAAAGGGGTACGGCAGAGTCTGTAATAACGGCTAAATTGAACCATTCTTTTTTCACTCCATAATAGAAGCGTTCATTTTTAAGATACGGAAAAATAAAAGCATTTTGATTTTGGTATTTATAGTTATCGCCACCTAAAGTTAACATACGTTGTAAAATCTCCCACAATAATTCTTGGTTGTTTATATCCCTCCAATATTCTTTAAATTTACTTTTCCCATAAATAGCTTCACCATAGCTGACTGTTACATCTTGGGCTACAACATTTACTAATTTCTTAAAATTTTTTTCTTTCACAATCTCTTGCAGTTGAAACATAAATCCAACTAATCCCTCAGTATAATTTAAACTATCCTTATTCTTATGTGGTCGGATTTTGCAACCCAAATCAGCATGAATTGTATTGAAGCATATGGCATTTTTTTTGTATTTAGCAGGTGCTATTGAAAAACAAAAAAGTAATAATAGGTATTTAGTATTTTTTTGTAGAACTTTCTGCATAAATCGAGGTAAAGCGGTTAGTATTAATGCCAACTTGATGGAAGACCAATTGATTTCATCATTTTATCAACCCATTTTTCAGAAGGAGGATTCGTGACGTCAGGCTTATAAACTGATGTCGTAACAGTCCCTTTATTATCACTTGCGTCACCATGAATATGATGATGATGTGGATTTATTGCAATGGTTCCTTCAATAGCCGGAGTTTTGGAACCTGCCGAATCTTGGGTATAAAATATTGTATAACCAAATTTTCTCATGTTGTTTACTAGAACCGCGCTAGCATTTTTATCAAAATTATCGGATGATGTATGCAATTGTCCTTCGATATGATTTTTACCCATATATTGCAAATCAGTTCTATCTCCTAGCGAACCATGACCACTATGTCCCCCATTTAATCCATTTAACTGATTTATATAAGTTTTCTTTCCCGTAGATTTTTTTGTTTCAAATGCTGCAGCAAGAAGGGATCCGGTTAAATTTGCATCTAAATATGTATTTCCTGACTGAATGGGTTTTATCTTAATAAAGTCAGTATTTATACCTTTCAAATCAACCATATCTTTGGTTACTGAAATCCCATTATGTGATATATTGACATTTTTTACAACCGAGTACGTACCTAGAACTTTAGTTTTTCCGTTACTTTCATGATAAATATAAGTATTGGTAGCATCATTTGTCACTTCTTTACTGATTTTACCATTACTATAAATATGTATATTGTCTGTCGTAGAAAAACCAATTACATCAGAGAAATAAATAGGATTACCATCCATCGCACAATAAGCACTCTGCCAAGGTTGAATCACAGGATCCACACTCAACCACCTTCCCAATCTCGGATCTAACTGCCTGAACTCAGTAGTGTAGCTATTTCCGTTGCCTTTTATTTCATTATCGGCTTCGTAACCTTGGTACCCAAACCTATACCCACCACTCACCGTTCTACCATCCAATTCCACACCAAACGGGCTGTAATCGGAGCAGGTTCGAATACCGACACAAGGGGAAGGTTTGGAGC
>JBEBDG010000068.1:0-10458 GCA_041157165.1 Bacteroidota bacterium | reverse complement strand
TATAAACAACCATGTAACTTATGTCGAAATAAACGAGCAATTGAAAAAGATCAGTGAATATAATCACCATCAATTAGGTTTAGATCGAATCATACATTTCCATGCCGATGGCATGGAATTCATTCAATCTAAAACAAACCATTATGATTGGATTTACATGGATCCAGCACGAAGAGACACCAAAGGTAAAAAAGTATTCCTTTTGAAAGATTGTACCCCAAATGCTACCCAAATACTTTCTCAAATTACTGAAAAAACAGGATTACTATTAAAAGTTTCACCCATGCTCGACATCGATTTGTGCATTAAAGAATTGAATGGAGTGAATGAGGTACACATTGTTTGTATCCAAAATGAAATCAAAGAACTTTTGTTTAAGAAAATAGGAATACCAAGCAATGATCCCGAGTTATTCATATGGGATATTCATAAGGAGGAAAAATTGATTTATAAACAAATAAAATCAAATGAAAGAGAAAAAGAGGTCAGCTATTCTAAGCCATTACAATTTCTTTATGAACCCCACGCAGGTATTTTAAAAGCTGGCTTTTTTAAATCTATATGCCAAAAAGATTTATTTAAAATTTCAACAAATACACATTTATACACCTCTGAACATTTTATCTCCAATTTTCCGGGTAAATCTTTTGCAATTAAATCCATTGGCAAATTAGATGCTAATTGGATAAAATCAGAGCTTCAATCAAATCAAGCAAATATTTCTTGTAGAAATTTCCCTCTAACTCCAGAGGAAATTCGTAAAAAATTGCAATTAAAAGACGGAGGAGAAAAAACATTATTTGCCTTTAGAAATTCAAATCAAGAAACACAAGTTGTAATTTGCCAAAAAACTTGATTTACAAACAAACAAAAAATACATAAAATTTAATACCTTTGTCTACAAGGTTCCTATTGTACTTTTACAAATGAAAAAATCAATCCTTACTGCAGTATATTTACTTATTGGATTTTTTTTGAGAGCACAAGTTTATTCTGGTAATGCAGAAATGGATGGTCTGAAAAAAGATGGTTTTTATGTGTACCTTAAAGGATCGGAAGACGCTGTTTTATCAAGTTGGAAAACATTTGTTAAAGAATTTGGTGTGATTGAAAAGTCTAAAAATTCGGTTGTTTCAGTTAACAAATTAAAAATTCCATCCATTGACAAAAAAGATATATTTTTAATTTCAAAAGTTTTTTCAGAAAATGAAAAAATTAAGCTCTTTGTTTCAATACAAAACAATTCTGCAGAAATAATTAAATCAGGACACGAGGATTACCGTGCCGCTAGTAATTGGTTAGAAGAATTTTCAAATCATTTTTCGTTAGAAGAAAATGCTAGGATAGAACAAGAAAAATTAGATGAATTGTTAAGAAACAGAACTAAAATTCAGCGGATGGGAGAGCGATTGATCAGGGAAATGGAGGCCAACAATAGACAAACTGATTTGTTGAACAAAAAGTTAGAGGACGCTAAATTGCAGAAGGAAAAAATCATCACAAACCAAGAACAAAATAAATTGGATATCCAAAAAATTGAAATTGAGGTAATCCAACAAAGAAAGAACGTAGAAACCGCTAAACAAAAAATAAAATGAAACATGTAAAAAAAAGCTTTTTTTCAATAATAGTTTGGTTAGGCTTAAGTAGTTTTGGTTTAATCAACAATTCTACTATACTTCAATCAAACCAAAACATAGTTTCAATTGACTCTTTAAATCGCATGCAAGGTATGCAACAATTGCCTATGTCTGCTCCTATTAAAGAAGTTCAAAAAAAAGATATCAATTCACAACAAGAGGAAGAAAAGTCCGAATCCACATCAATAACCAATCAGATAGGATATTTTATTCTATTGGGCTTGAAAACGATTGTAACTTTTGCCTTAAAATTGTTTAGCCTCTAAACATCTATGAAATTAACCTTAACAAATAAAATCATCATTGGTTTTGTTTTAGGACTTCTTTTAGGCGAAATATTATATGTAAGCCTAAGTCCAGAAATTGCACAATCCATTGCATCTAAAGTTCAAATTCTTTCAAAAGTATTTTTAAGAATGATTAAGATGATTGTGGGTCCACTTGTGTTTTGTACTTTAGTTGTTGGTATTTCAAAATTAGGAGATTTTAAATCAGTTGGTAGGATTGGCTTAAAAACCTTAGGATATTTTTATTTTGCCACCATTTTATCGTTAGTAACTGGTTTAGTGGTTGTGAATATTACCAAACCAGGAAGCCTTCAAAGCTGGCCAAAACCAGATGCAGGAACTCAAACTGGAATAGATGCATCCAAAACAAAAACCTTAGAGGACTTTATTATTCATATTTTTCCTGATAGTTTTTTTAGGTCTCTCGCAGAAAATGAAATATTACAAATTGTTATTTTTTCTCTTTTCTTTGGAGTTGCTTTAGGGTCTGTTGGAGAAGTCGGCAAGAAATTAACCCATGTTTTTGAAAACATTTCTGAAGTAATTTTCAAAATGGTTAATTATGTAATGGAATTGGCCCCTTATGCTGTTTTTGCAGCAATGACCACCGTTGTTTCCAATAAGGGTCTTAGCATTTTAATTAGCTATGGTTATTTAATGTTATGTTTTTTTGGGGGACTTACTTTTTTTACAGTTGTAGTATTATGGCTAATTTGTATTTTCAATAAAATCAATTATTGGGCTTTGCTTAGGGAATTGAAAGATGCATTGATGTTATCTTTTTCTACAGCTAGTTCGGAAGCTTCTTTTCCCCAAACAATTGCTGCTCTAGAGAAATTTGGTTGTTCCAAGCGAATTGTGGGATTTGTTTTACCCTTGGGGTATAGTTTCAACTTAGATGGTTCCATGTTATACATGACTTTTGCGACAGGATTTATTGCGCAGGCTTATGGTATTCAATTAAGCTTGGAACAGCAAATCACTATGTTACTGACCTTGATGATCACTTCAAAGGGAATTGCTGGAGTTCCTAGGGCTTCATTGGTTATCATTGCTGGCACCTTAACTATGTTTAATTTACCTGCTGAAGGTATTGCCCTATTATTAGGTGTAGATCCATTTTTAGACATGGGAAGAACCATTACCTCAGTAGCAGGCAATGGGGTAGCCACTTGTGTGGTATCTAAATGGGAAGGCGAATTTACGCCACAAACTTAATCAAACGTTTGATTGACTGCCTTTTTGGCTGGAAAAATAGAGGCAAGAAAAGTTATTAAAATAACTAAAATGGCAGTTGCAACAAAATCAGTCCATCGCATTTGAATTGGATATGCATCTACTAATCCATTCGGAATGCCTAATTTAATGATTCCATAATATTCTTGAATCCAACCCAAACTAAACCCTAATAGCAATCCAATTATTGCACCTGAGCAACTGATAAGAAATCCTAAAAATAAAAATATTCGAAAAAGTTGTTTTCTACTGATACCCATCGATAACAAGGTTTTTAAATCCTTTTTCTTTTCAATCACTAATAGAGATAGCGTGTAAAAAATGGTAAAAGAGGCAATTCCCATTACAAAGGCCATAACCAGGAATACAAACAATTTTTCAATTGAAACTGCCTTTAATAAAGTTTCATGTTGTTCGTCTCTACTTAAAACCTTAAAGGAAGGTCCCATTAATTGCTGTAGAACTGATTTCAATTCATTTGCATCTACTCCCTCATTTACCATTAATTCAAAAGAACTAATTTGTTGCTCTTTTCCACATAAATTTTGCATCCAATCCAATGGTACAATCACTGTTTGATTGTCAAAACCCTGTTCAACAGCAATCACTCCAGCAGGAAAAATTGAATTACTTCGTATGGCATTTTCATTCAAAGAAAAATGTTTTAAAGAATGGTGATCAGGGTACCAAGCTTCTATTGGTGTAAATACGTCTTCAAAACTCAAACCCATACTTAAAAAAATACCTAATCCAACCAATGCAAAATTATTCTTTCCTTCAGCATCTTTCAAATAATACCCTCCTTCAGCAATATTTTTTGATAACCTTTTTGAAGTAATGAATTCAGGTGAAACACCTTTTAAATTCACCACCATCTGCTTGCCCTTGTACCTAAATAGTCCTTGATCCTCTAAAACTGGAATTACGTTTTGCACTCCAGAAACACCCTTTAAGTTTTGAACAAATGAAGAATCAAAGGATATTGGCGCGTTTTGAACCGATGTAATCTTGAAATCAGGATCGTATGTTTTAAAAAGGTCTTTTTGAAAACCTTCTAATCCGTTAAATACAGATAAAATCAATACTAAAGCTGTTACCTCCACCCCAACTCCTATCATGGAAATTTTAGAAATCAAGGAAATAAAACTAGCCTTACTTTTAGTGGTAAAAAATCTACGTGCAATAAATAGGGAAAGACTAATCATCTAAATCTTCGTATTCATTCGTATTTATTTCTGTTTCCTTTGGTATTTGTAATCCTTCAAATAAGGCGTCTATCTTGGCAGCGTACTCGGCTGTATCATCTAAAAAGAAAGATAAAGAAGGTATAATTCGAACTTGGTGTCGAATTTTAGCAGCTAAAACATTTCGAATAGACTTTTGCTTTTCATTCAACTCCGAAACCACTAATTGGGGATTCTCAACTAATAAAAAACTTAAATAGCATCTTGCAACGGATAAATCTGGACTGACCTTTACATCAGTTATTGTAACCATTCCTTTCCCAAAAATCTCACGAAAATCTTTTTGAAAAATATCACTCAAATCCTTTTGAATTTGTCTTCCAAATTTTTGTTGTCTCTTACTTTCCATAAATCACTATGCTTTTAACAAATATTTTACAAAGTTCTAAATAATAATTGGATTACCATTAATTTAGCAGTCTCAAAAATCCAATATGTTTCAATTTTTAAAATCTGGGTCCTTACTAAGTCTTTTTTTATTTTTGGGGATTCTGGTTTTTTATATCCTTATCAATCAGAATTTACATTTATTTCCATTTTCTTGGGAGTTAAGATATTTTCTATTAGGTCAAAAAATTAACGAAGGATTTATACTTTACCAAGATATTTCAGAAAATATTGCACCTGCTTCGGCTTTAATATATACTTTTTTAAACCTATTTTCCATTCCATTGAATCTCCTGCCCTATTTGGCATCTGTTTTAATTTGCCTGCAAGGACTTATTTTTCAAAGAACGATTCAACGTTACGATTTACTCCCAAATTTCGGATATATCCCGTTTATGATTTTTGTTTCTAGCTTTTTTATCAGTTTTGAACTTTGGAGATTATCACCAGCCCTACTGGGTCTAACCTTTATTTTATTAGCTTGGTCAGAAATCATTAGACAACAAAGAGGTTTAACGGCAAATGATAGAGTATTTTTAATTGGTATGTATATCGGTTTAGGAAGTTTATTCTTCTTCAGTTATGCTTTTTTTATTATTTGGGGATTTTATGCACTTATAGCCTTCACAGGGGTTAATATTCGACAAGTACTATTATTTTTCGTAGGTAGCATATTGCCTTTTATATTGATTTTTTCTTGGCTTAATTACACTTAAAATTTAAGTTCTTTGGTAACTATTTTTCAAGAATCAGCTTTTCAATTAAAATTAATTGATTCTGATAATTTACCTCATATTTTAATTACCTATTTACCTACGATTTTATTGGCTATTTTAGGTTTTTATAAATTAGCTACCTCTAGTAAAATAAGAGCAAATGCACAAAAAGCCCAGCAAACAAATTTTGGCTGGATTCTATTAAGTATTTTGTTATTATTCACTTTACCTAATTATTCTAGATATAATTTAGTGGTATTTATACCTGGATTAAGCTTGTTAGGCTTACAAGTTTTTTATTTGTTTAAATCAAAATGGGTAAAAGAAAGTATTTTATGGTCTCTTTCCTTCGTATTTTTTATTTCATATCAAGTGGAAAGAAGATTAGATACTCAACAAATTTTAAAAAATGGACAATTGCCATTTAGAAACGAAAAAATACTCGTATTGGGCCCACAAATTGAGGAATATCTTAAAAATAGAATGAGTGGTCCGTTTATTAACTGGGATATTTCAAAAAATTTATTTATTAATTTGAATGAGTATGAAAAGGTAATTGTATTGACAAACCTTTTTGAAAAAGATCCTCCCAATTACATTTATGATCCAGAGAATGTTTTCAGCAATATTCAAAAAAGAATTCCCAATATTGGATTAAAATATCGGGAATCAGGAAAACATATATTTAAAAGAATTCCTTAACAACAAGCAATTTTATTTACTCTGCTTTGATGTCTGCCTCCCTCGAAAGGTGTATTTAAAAACATTTCAATACATGCCTTAGCTTCATCAATCCCAATAAATCGAACGGGCAAACACAAAATATTGGCATCATTGTGTTGGCGAACCAACTTGGCCACTTCCGTGTTCCATGCCAATCCTGCCCTAATTCCTTGATGCTTATTTGCTGTAATAGCCACTCCATTGGCACTCCCACATAGCAATAAACCATACCTATATTCTCCTTTTTCAACTGCATCTGCCACAGGGTGGGCAAAATCTGGGTAATCTACCGAATCGGCAGAATTGGTGCCAAAATCTTTGGAAGTTATACCTTTTAAAGCTAAAAATTCGATTAAATCTGCTTTATAGTCGAAACCTGCATGATCGCCACCAACGGCGAATGAAATGGAAGAACTCATTGTATTTATATTTATTTACAAAATTACGATTTATTTGAATCCATTTTTAAATTGTAGGAACTCATCTACATTCAAGGCATTAAATGTATTATTTTTTAGTAAACCGCCTTTTCTAGCAATTTCAACACCATATTTCATGTCCATTAATCCTGCTATTTCATGTGCATCTGGATTGATTGAAATCATGACACCTTTTTCTTGAGCTAGGTCAATAAATCGCCAATCTAAATCCAAACGATAAGGACTTGCATTCAATTCAATAACCACACGATTGGCTGCACATGCATCAATGATTTTAGACATCTGAAGAGGATAACCTTGTCGAGCTAATAATAATCGACCCGTAGGATGACCCAGAATCGTTGTAAATGGATTCTCAATCGCTTTTAACAGTCGAGCCATCGCTTTCTCTTCATCCATTTGTAAACCTGCATGTACAGAGGCTACTACATAATCAAAAGAAGAAAGAATACTAGCATCATAATCTAAAGAACCATCTGGTAAAATATCTGCTTCAATTCCCTTTAAAATTCGAAAATTTGTCCAATTCTTATTCAATTGATCAATTTCTAAATGCTGATCTGAAATACGTTCTGGTTTTAAACCACCCGCATAGGCTGCATATTGACTATGATCTGCAATACCAAAATAGGATAAGCCCATCTGTCGACAAGCTTCCGCCATTTCAAAAAGACTATTTTTTCCATCAGAGTAGGTAGAATGGTTATGAACACAACCTTTTAGATCTTCTAATTGGATTAGATCTGTTTCTTGATGAGTGATAGCCCACTTCAATTCAGTAAGTCCTTCTCTCATATTGGGTATAATATATGGGACCTGAAGGTATTGGTAAATGGCATGCTCAGATTCAAATGAGGCTTTTAACTTCAATTCATCAAAGCCAATCAAGGCCAAATGATTGGGGTGTGAGCTTAATTTGAGGGATTGAATGGCCCAATTTTCACTATCTACAAAATAAATTTGAATTGGAATTAAATGATTAACCAAATTTCCCCTCCAGACAAAAGGACTAGAATTTTGATAATCCTCTTTCAATACCTCTATTTCAGAAAGAGCAAATGCTGCTCCAAAAGTATTTGAAGCCAACACCATACAATCAATTGAAGCAATTTCTTCGCAATTTCTAGCTAAATCACCAACAATTTGTACTTTTTCGTACTTGGCAGAAAGGATAGTAATTAATTCCTTAGCAACGGAGTGTGCTTTATCTAAACGGAGTTTAGAGGCATTTTGTTTTAAAAACAAAATATAGTGATAAACATTCTCTTGAATAGCAGAACTAAATCCTTTTAATTGAACCAATTGATTGTTTTGACAAGCCAAAAGTAGTTCATCAATATCACTTATGCCTAACTCTTTCCAAATGGTACTAACTTTTTTAGGGCCAAGTCCTTTAATTTTTAACAAATTCAGCAAACCCGATGGGGTTTGCTCTAATATTCCTTCTAAATCAATACATGTGCCTGTTTGAGCCACCTCTTTAATGATGGAAATGACTACTTTTCCTACCCCGGGAATGGCTAACAATTGCTCCTCTGTGGCTTGGCAGATAGATAGAGGGTATTTATCTAATCCTCTTGTAGCAAAAGCTAAATTTTTACTTTTAAATTCATTAATCCCATGTAAATCCCAAAGTTTTACCAATAATTCTAATTGCTCAACGATTGCTTCGTTTTCCATAACCTTTAGAATAAATTGATTTGATTTGATTTTTGAAGGGCTCCTTCATGTTCTAATAACCATTTTTTTCGCCAAATTTCTCCACGATAGCCAATTAACTGGTCATTTGAACCGATGATTCGGTGACAAGGCAATAATAATAAAATATCATTTTGACTATTTGCATTACCTACCGCTTGAGCAGCCTGAGCTTGTCCAATGTATTCAGCAATTTCTCGATAGGTCTTGGTTTCGCCAGTTGGAATATTTAACAGGGCATTCCATACTTTTTGTTGAAAATCTGTACCATGCGCATAATCAATTGGAAGATCCATTTGATAAGTACCATCTTCAAAGTATTTTTCCAATTCACTTATAATTTTAAATCCCAAAAAATCTAAATTTTCTAACTCATTTTTGGATTCATTCTCTACAAATTGCAGATAACATATGCCTTTTATTGAATAATGAACTGCAATGGTTCCAATAGGACTTTGAAAGAAAATTTTCTGCATTACAATTGATTTCTGATAAGATCTTCTAAAGTTTCTCTTTTACGAATCAACCTCGCTTGGCCCCCATCAATGAGGACTTCGGCAGGCAAAAAACGTGAATTGTAATGTGAGGCCATCGTAAAGCCATAGGCACCTGCATTAGCCATTGCAATGATGTCTCCTTCTTGCACTCTATTCAATGTACGCTCATTTTGTTTCCCATTGAAATCAAAAGAGAAAGTGTCTGTTTCACATATATTACCAACTATACGATATTCCCCTTTTTCTGACTCATCTGCATTGGATGCATTGAAAATATAATGATAGGAACCATACATCATAGGCCGAATCAAATGATTTAATCCTGAATTGATTCCTACAAAGGTTTTGACGGGATCCTGTTTCACTACAGTTGCCTGAGCTAACAAAGTACCCGATTCTGAAACCAAAAACTTACCAGGTTCTACCCAAAGTGTTAATTGCTTACCATATTGAGTACAAAAATTTTGAAAAGCGTTTACCATGGCAGCGCCTACTTCTTGCATATTAATACCAGGATCATTGGGTGCATATGGCACTTTAAATCCGCCGCCCAAATCAATTATTTCTAAATCCTTAAAATCTTTTGCCAGATCAAAAACAGCAGAGGCTGCATCTATAAAGGTTTGTCCATCTTTGATATCAGAACCAGTATGTTGATGCAAGCCAATCACTTTTATTTTATATTGATTTACAATTTTTAAAATATCATCCTTTTGGTGAACAGATATTCCGAACTTGGATTCAGGATGGGCAGTCATGATTTTCTCATTTCCACCTCCAAAAACATGTGGCTTTAATCGAATCAAACAACCTATTGTATCGCCATAGGTTTTTCCAAATTTTTCTAAAACAGACAAATTATCCAGATTTGCGATAGCTCCCTTTGAAACTGCATATTCAATTTCCGAAAAATCCACTCCGCTTGGTGTAAAAGTTACTTGAGAACCTTCATAACCTGCAATCAATGCTAATTCTAATTCTTGTGGAGAAACAACATCAATTTCTACTCCTTGCGACTTCATCAGTCGCAGAATAGATAAATTCGTATTGGCTTTACAAGCATATTTTATTTTCAATGGAATATTAGAAAAACTGTCCTTTAAAACCGAGATTTTTTCCCTAATTTTGTTTGCATCATAGATATACAAAGGGGTGCCAAATTGCCTTGCTAATTCGGTTAATTGGATTCCTTGAATTGAATAATAAGCCATTACTTATAAATTAAGCTACAAAGATAAACAAATTGAAAAGATGAGCCCTCAAGATTTTTCAAAAAGCATTCAAAAACTTTGTTTTTGTCTATGTTTTTTACTTTCAATGCCTTCAATAGGCCAAATTAAAAGTGGTCCCATGTTAGGATATTCAGAAATGAAGGAGGTTTTGATTTGGGTACAAACCGAAAAAGCTTCTAAAGTTGAAATAAAATATTGGGACAAGTCAACAGATGGTAAACAAAAATTTATTTCAGAACCTGTTCAAACCAATAAAGCTAATGCTTACATTGCTCGCATTATTGCAGATGAGGTCAGCATGAGTAAACGTTATACCTATGAGGTCTATGTAGATGGCAAAAAAGTAAATTTCAATTAT
>JBEBDG010000067.1:0-10609 GCA_041157165.1 Bacteroidota bacterium | reverse complement strand
AAAAATACTTTCAGCATTTTTTTGGGCTGCCTCACTTGAACTTCCAGTTAATTCAAATAAGGTTTTGACATATTTTTTAAATGCCTCTTGAATTCTTGCACTCCTTGCGTCTGATTTTAAATAATAATCTCTATCGGGTAGGGAGGTTCCTCCTTGACTCAATTGTGGAACCATTTTATTGATATTTTTACGGTCTTGACCAACATAAAATCCATAAAATGGGGAACCCAAACCTTGTGTCCTGAAACTAGCAATTGCTTGGTAAATTTCGTTTTTAGAAGCAATAGCGGCAATTTTATCTAAATCAGGCTTGATGGGGGTATATCCAAGATTTTCAATAGTTAAGGAGTCCATGGCTGCCGCATAAAAATCAGCTACACGTTTTTCAACAGAACCTGAAGGATAATGTGCTTTATGCATTTGAGATTTTTCCAAAATGCTTTTGACCGCATTGATATTAAAATCTCTCAGTTGATTGAAACTTCCCCACCGGGTTTCTTTGGCGGGAATTGGATTGTTTTTAGTCCAAATACCATTTGAATATTCCACAAAATCATCTCCAGGCTTCACAGATAGATTCATATTAGCCCTATCGATAAATTTGGAGGGTGTTTGAGCATTCGCAATTAAACTTGAAATCCCGAATGTTAAAAAAAATACACAGACTTTTTTCATTTTCTAAGTTGTTGATGATAAATTAAAGGTTTAAATGAAATTTAAAACTATGAAAAAATTTAGACACTTCATCTATTTAATCTTATTTTCTGTCATTCAACTTCCTGCTCAAAATCATTCTTTAAAGATGATTTCGCATGAGGATATGATTAATTTTTGGCGGGTTGGAGCTCCCAAAATAAGTCCAGATGGTCAATGGGTCATTTTCAGTCAAGGTAAAACAACCTACAATTCGGATGATAACACTTCTGATCTTTATTTGGCAAAAACGGATGGAACTGAAAAACCTCGCAAAATTACCAATTCAAAAACTACTGAATCGGATTATTTTTGGCACCCCAACGGAAAAAAAATCTTTTTTGTAGCGAAACGGGAAGGTGATGAAGCTGCCCAATTGTATAGTCTTTCTTTTGAAATGGGTGGTGAGGCAGAGCGTTTAACGAATATTTCAACTGGTGTAATGGGACCTAAAATCAATACAAAGGGTGATATGGTATTATTTCAGTCGAAAGTGTATCCCAAGGCATTTTCAGATTCAATTAGCAAGAAATTAGTGGAGGAAAAAAAGAAAATTAAGTATAAAGCACGTGTTTTTACCACATTTCCTGTGCGTTATTTTGATCAATGGTTGGACGAAAAACAAGCACATTTGTTTACGTTGGATCTATCAACCCAAAAAATTCAAAATCTTTTTGAAAATTGCGATTTAGTAAATTCAATTGGTTATGGACTCGGTTCATTTGAATTTTCACCCAATCAAAATGAGGTTGTTTTTACAGCATCAACAGATTTGACAACCGCGGCTTATCAAAATCCAAGCTATAAAATTTATCAAATTTCTTTGCGTGGAAAAGGAAAGGAAAAGCAAATTATCAGCGATGATTTGGATTATAATACTGTCCGATTTTCAAACGATGGGAAGTATTTATTAGCCACTGGAAATGCTCAATCCAATAAATTATATTATACCAATCGCTTGTATCGTTTTGATTATCCTGCTTGTTCAAATCGTACAGAACTTGTAGCTCAATTGGATAGACCCATTAATGCTTTAGAAATTATTGATGAAGGAATTCTTGCCAGTGTAGAAGATCAAGGATATGATAAAATTATAAAAATCAAATGGGATAATTCAGGGTTTTCGATTGTAAAAGGTGGTAACTATGGCGCATTTGCTTCCCTATCTGCTGAAAAATCTGGAAAAATCATTACCTATCAGCAAGAGGCAGTCAATGCACCATTAGAAGTTTATACGCAAATTTCGGGTAAAGAAATTTCTATTTCAAAAGCAAATGAGGAAATGTTGGCTAAATTAGATTTAGTTCGCCCAATTGAATTTTGGACCAACACTAGAGGTAAAAAGGTAAGAAGTGTACTTGTGAAGCCTGCCCATTTTGATCCCTCCAAAAAATATCCTTTGTTTGTTTTGATGCACGGTGGACCTGCCAGTTCATTTAAAGATTCCTTTGGATATCGATGGAATCCATATGTTTTAGCCTCAGATAAAATGGTAATTGTAATGACGGATTATACTGGATCTGTCGGATATGGAGAAAAATTTGCCCAAGATATTCAATTTGATCCATTCAAGGGACCGGGTCAAGAAATATTAGATGCTGCAAAAGATGCAATCAAGCGTTTTGATTTTATAGATGAGTCGAGGCAGGCAGCCGGAGGAGCGAGTTACGGCGGGCATCTTGCCAATTGGATGCAAGCAACAACTACTCATTTTAAGTGTCTGGTGTCACATGCTGGACTCATGAATTCAGAAGAACAATGGGGAACATCTGATGTCATCTGGGGAAGAGAATTAATGAATGGGGGAGCCCCATGGGTACCTACCAAAACGTGGAAAGAACAAAATCCAATGCGGTTTGCGGCTAATTTTAAAACCCCAATTTTATATACTGTTGGAGAAAATGATTTTAGGGTGCCAATCAATAATACATTAACCAGTTGGAGTATTACTCAACGTTTGAAAATTCCTGCCAAATTAATCGTATTCCCAGAAGAAAATCACTGGATTTTAAAACCCGAAAACTCAAGATTTCATTATAAGGAAATCATGGATTGGATTGGGAAGTACTTGTAATAGGGAAAAGGGATTAGAGATTAGGGATTAGATTATAGGGATTAGGGAAGAGAGTCTCACATATAAAACTCATCCCTCATCTCTATTCCCTATTCCCTCTTCTATTCCCTTTTCCCTACAAAATTACCATTCCACCAGTTCTAATTGACTCATCGCAAGCAAAGGCAATTCGAAGGCTATTAACGGCATCATCCATATGATCTTTTAAATCGGTATTTTCTAAGATGGCTTTTAAGAAATAGGCTTGTTCTCTATCGCACAATTCTTGATGTCCCGGTTCATCTGTCATGTTAACCCAAGTATCTTCTTTGGTAAATTCATTCTTTGAATCAATGGTTGCGTGGTGCCAACGTAGCGATTCCGTTTTGGTATGAGAATCAACATCATCTGATTTACCTTCCGAGGAGGCATTTTGTGCAACAATGGAAACACAGCCTTTTGGGCCAATAACATCTTTTACAAAATAGGCAGTTTGAGATATCATAGGTCCCCAACCTGCTTCATACCAGCCAACTGAACCATCTTCAAAATGGATTTGCAATTGACCATAATTGTAATTACCCGCTGGAATATCTTCTGTTAATCGTGCACCTATTGCTGAAACTTTTATTGGTTTTGAACGCGTCATTTGACACATGACATCAATGTAATGAACACCGCAGTCTACGATTGGACTTAAACTTTTCATCAGGTTACGGTGAACATTCCACATATAACCATGACTTTGCTGATTTAAATTCATTCGCATTACCAAAGGTTTGCCTAATTGATGAGCGATATCAATAAACTTCATCCATGAAGGATGATGGCGTAAAATGTAACCAACGACTAATTTTTTACCAGTTTCTTTGGCTTTATTCACAACTTTTTGAGCTCCGATTACCGTGTCGGCTACAGGTTTTTCAATAAAAACATGTGCTCCGGCTTCCATGGATGCAATGGCATATGCCTCATGTGTATCTGGATAAGTCGAGATACAAACCGCTTGCGGTTTGGTTGCTTGAAGCGCAGCGTAAAAATCATTAAACAATGGATAGGATCCCCCTAGTTTTTCATTTAATTGTTCCTTGCTATTGCCAGGTGAAACCAACCCAACAATCTCAAAATGTGGATCTTTATGGTATGCCATGGCATGCGATGCTCCCATATTGCCACATCCAACTACTAAAATTGAAATTTTACTCATAATTTTTATTTGATGAATTAATGCAAGATAATATTTTTTTGCAATTTCTTTATTGTATCAAAAATATACATTAATATTGTATTAAGATCTCTAAACATATTTTAACCCTAAATCTATTTACATGAAAAGGAGAGAATTTTTAACAAAGTCATCGTTACTAACCATAGCGCCATTTGTATCAAAGTTTAATGGTTCCAATGCAGTTGCAGGAGTGAGGGTTCCTGGTTTGCAATTATTTACTTTATTTGGTCAAATTGACAAAGATGTTAAAGGTACTCTAAAGCATGTGGCAGATTTAGGAGTAAAAGAGATAGAATCCGCCTTTAGTTTCCTGCCAGGTTTTTATGGGTTGTCTGCCATTGATTTTGATACTTATGTGAAGTCTGTTGGTATGAAATGGACTTCACATCATATCATAGGTGCTCCATTGAAACCTAGGCCGGGAATGGATATATCAAAATTTCCAAAATTTTTAAATTTAAGAGACAATGCAGAGGAAGCCATTCATTCATTAGCCGGAACCTCCGTTGAATACGTTGTTTGTGCCAATATTCCTATTGAAAGTAGAAAAGAAATTGATGAAGCTGTTGAAATTTTATCTAAATCGGCACAGATTGCTAAAAAAGCTGGCTTAACTTTTTGTTTTCATAACCATGATGCAGAATTTAAGGAAGTAGAAGGGGTAAGACCTTTTGATGTATTTGCGAAAGAAATATCTTCTGACCTATTGAAATTTGAATTGGATTTAGGATGGGCATCTAAAGCAGGTGTTGATATTCCTAACTTATTTAAACAATACCCTGGTAGATTCCCTTTGTGCCATGTCAAAGATTTCAACGATGGTTTTAAGGATATCGTTCCACTTGGCACAGGTATATTAGATTATAAACCAATTCTATCTGCTTCCTCAGTGGGAGGTTTAAAACACTTCTTTATAGAACATGATATGCCAAAAGATGCATTTGCCTCAATTGAAGTGGGAGTGAAGCATTTTAATAAAATGTAATTTAAGTTGAAAGTTGAGAGTTATAAATTTTCAACTTTCAACTTTCAACTCACATCTTTAATCGCTCCATCTCACTCAATTCTGGACCTCCACCTCTATTTGCGGAACCTGAAACAACATATAGGTATTTTTTATACTTGACCACACCAGTTCCATGTCTGCCTTGTTGCATTTTTGGTAATGATTTCCATTCACCTGTTTTTAAATTTAAAGCTTCTACCTCGTTATGTGCTGGAGTTTGTTTACTACTTTCTCCATTCATGATGATTAATTGATTATCCATTATGATGGAGGCTGTACCAGCTCTTTGAGTAGGCAAGAGATTTGCCATGGTCGACCATTGCATGGTTTTAAAATCAAATACATCAACTTCGCCAATGGTTTGTTCTAAAACTTTACCGCTGGCCGCATGTGATCTTCTTCCCCCTGCTAGGTATACTTTATTTCCATGAATAGCCGCTTGAAAATGATCTCTTGATCTTGGTGCGTCTGGTAAGACTTTCCATTGTCCGGTTTTCGTATCATATTCATCAAACCATGGTACATGTCCATCCCAGTGTCCATCCTTGATTCCCGAAACAATATATATTTTACTTCCTTTTGAAAAAACACCAACTGATCCACGTAATCTTTCTTCTGGAATTTTTGCACCTTCTCTCCATGAATTGGTTTTTGGGTTAAAAATTAAAAATTGTGGTATTGGTTTTTCATGAGGATAATTTCCTGTAAATGCGCCCACAACATAAATTTCATGTTGAAAGGAGATAGCTTGAAAATGATTAAATTCCATAGGAGCATCTGCTAAAATAGTCCATGTATTGGTGGTAGGATCATAGCTTTCTATGGGCCTTTTTCCCCTTCCTCCCAAGGAATAAAATTTACCATCGCAAGCCACCATGGAACTTTCATGCCTTTTTTGGGCAACTGAAAGTGGATTGATTATCTCCCATTGAGACAATAATACGTTTGGAATTAATAATATTCCTAAGATTATATTTTTTTTCATAGTTGTTTTATTTGACCATCTGTATCGCTTGGCGACTGATTCTCCTGTAAAACGAGAAACAGATAGAGTTTATTTTTTCTTCCAATAATTTGCCAAAGTACTTCCTGAAATATTCATAACAGGTCCAAAAATTGCTGCTGGTAGTCCCAAAGTAGCTACTTTATTCAAGGCCATGGCCAATCCTGATGCTAAACCTGCATTTTGTAGTCCAACCTCAATAGCAATCGTTCTTGCATCTTTTTCTGGTAGACCTGTTAATTTAGCTCCATAGTATCCAAAGAAGAATCCAGAGAAGTTATGAATTATACAAGCTAGGACCAAAAGTGGTCCAACCGACAAAAGTGCATTTCTACCATTTGCAGTAATGATGACTACAATTAACGCTATACTCCACATGGATATTTTAGACAAATGTTTTTGCAATCCATTCCATTTCTCTCCAATTATTTTTTTATAAATTAATCCAAAGAAAATAGGGATTAAAATTAGTTTACAGATTTCCCAAACCATGTCCCAAAAATTTATTTCAATCAATTGGTTTGCTAAAATTTTAATCAATAATGGGGTTAGAATTGGTGCTAGTAAGGTGGAAATAGAGGTTAAGGTGAGGGAAAGGGCTAAATTAGCTTTTGCTAAATACGACATGACATTAGATGCTAAGCCACAGGGCATTGAACCAACCAATATAATTCCTGCAGCGATTTCATTCGGAAATGTAAATAGTTTGGTGAGTGAAAATCCCACCAATGGCATGATGAGAAAGTGAAAAAAAACACCTAGAAAAACAGACTTTGGTGATTTTAATACTTCTTCAAAATCTTCAATTCCCATGGTTGAACCCATTCCAAACATAATGATTTGTAACAATGGGATAATCAAAGCCTTCAATTTGAAATCACCAATGGCAATAAAAGGCTCTGGTTTGAATAAGGTAAAGCATACGGCAACAATAATCCAAACTGAAAAGGGAATTTTGGATAAATATTTCATACTAAGCGTTAATTATTTGTCCCAATTTTTCATAGCTCAAAATCATGGATCGAACATTATGATAATTAATTTTCCATGAATGAGACATATGTCTCCAAATGGGTTCCCCTTCACGGGTCATTAAAGGCCACCATTCTCCGGTATGGTGATTAATCATTTTATCAAATACAAATCGATGGATACATTGATAGGCCTCCAAGAATTTTTCATCTTTAGTATATAGGAATGCATCTAACATTCCAATTAGCATTTCTGCTTGTTGCCAAAATTCTTTTTCACGGTCATAAACTTCTCCACTATGCGAACCCTCTACAAAGACTCCTCCTTGTTGCCAATCGACTCCATGGTTCAAGGAATGATAGAATGCTTTTAAGATGGACTCTTTGTAATCATTTAGATTAAATTTACCGATTTTCAGCGCATGCATTAAAAGCCAAGCAAATTCTGAATTATGACCGTAGGAGGTATTGTCTTCGGCAGAAGCTTTTTGTCCACCTTCGGCAAATCGATCCCATCCCCATACCACATCAAATTTAATTTGTGGTGCAACAGACCAGTCGGCCCAGAATTGTGGAATACCCGTACCAAATTCCTTATGCATGATTTTTTGCACCAATATATCAATTGATTCTTTTAATTTTCTTCTGTGTATTTCTTTGCCGGATGCCTCATACAAAGTGGTAAATGCTTCCATGAGATGCATGTGGACATCCAATGTTTTTCGGTCACCTCCTGCAGATCCAGGACCCATCAATTCCCATGAAGGGGAGAAAAACTCCCAATATCCTCCATAATTGGTATCTACGGCATATTTTTGTAATAAATCAAATGTTTTTTCTGCATATTCTAATCCGATTGGATCACCAGTGGCCAAGGTATATTCGCTTAATGAATATATTACAAAAGAATGACCATAACCTATTTTTTGTTTGTTGGTAGGATTGCCTACTCGGTCCATCATCCAATAAAATCCACCATTTTCCGAATCCCACATGTTGTCAATTAAATACCTCACACCATGCTCCGCCATCGATTTCATTACCTCACCTCCAAAACCATGCCGATAGGCTTGTGAGTAGGTGAAAACAGATCTCGTTTGAGCAATTAGCGATTTCTCATCTGTTCCAGAATCTTCTCCAAATTCATTGAAATGAGTAAGATATCCTCCTTTTTCTTTATCAATTGTCCTGTTAATCCAAAAAGGTAATAACTTTTCTTCCGTGTATTCCTTAATCTCAGATTGCAAATGTTTTAATATTTCCTTATTCATAATTTGTAAATAACAATTCAAAACTCATTATTCAATTTAATTATTTCATCCGGAGAGGCAGAGCCTGTTTCTCCAATTTTATGAATGCTTAAATGTGCACAAAGATTTGCAAATTGACAAGCTTCTGATAGGTTAGCTCCGGATAGAACTGCTGCCGAAAAGGCAGCTACAACCATGTCACCAGCTCCAACCGTATCAATCGGACCATTGATGGGAAGTGCGGGTTCATGAATTATGCATGAATGATCAGCATACATGATTCCCAAATGTCCTAAAGTAAGTAAAATTCCTTTTTTTCGAGATTTTAGAAATTCTTTAACATGTATTTTAATTATTTCTAAATCATGTAGATCTGATTCCGAAAACCCTATTAAATGTGCAAATTCTTTTAAATTTATTTTTAAAATCACCTCATTAGCAAAGGAACCCAAAGAACGGAGGTCAGCGATTGCAAATAATTGAGAGGTCTTAATTTCTTCTTGAAGTTGAAGCAAATCGTCCTTAGCAAGTAGTGGGAGAAAAAATTGTTCGTTGATAATGATGCCATCGAAATGTTTCAATTGAAGACAAATTTGAAATAAAAATGCTTCTTTTATTGTTTTGTCGATAAGATCAGTTGTGCCAAAATCAATTCTGTTGTATTCTAAATCTCCTTCCATGGGTTTGGAATAAACAGGAGTTCCTTTGCTGTTTTCAATTATTATATTTTCATGATTGATATTCAATTCTCTCATGTGAAAAAGCATTTCTCTACCAAATAAATCTGCTCCAATGATGCCAAATGCTGCCGGTTTATTACCTATTGTTGCCAGGTTTTTACATACATTTCCTGCTCCGCCTAAATAGGATTTTGGACGATTGGCATGAAATACCTCTTTTTCGGTTTCAACCGAAAATTCTTTTGTTTTTGTTTGTAGATTAAAGTAAAAATCCAAAGCAAAATCGCCGATAACGGCAATTTTTTTTGATTTTATCTTCTCAAAAATTCGGTGTAGGAGTATATCATCCATGCCGGAAGTAAGGTTTCGTTCAATAGGTTTTTTCTTAATTTACTAATTTGTAAATTTGTTTCCAAAAATAGACAAATTTGGCATTAATAAAATCAATTTCAGGAATTAGGGGTACTATCGGAGGAAGACCTGGAGAAGGACTAAGTCCGGTGGATGTGGTAACTTTTGCTGCCGCATATGGTACGTGGTTACGAAAATCGAATCCATCTTCCAATCAAATCATTATTGGCCGAGATGCACGCATTTCTGGAGAAATGGTTTCTAATTTGGTATGTAATACGCTTATGGGACTTGGATGGGATGTGAAAGATATTGGATTATCGACTACCCCAACTGTTGAATTAGCAGTTCCATGGGAAAAGGCTGCTGGTGGCATCATCATCACAGCTAGTCACAATCCAATTCAATGGAATGCCTTGAAATTACTCAATTCCGAAGGAGAGTTTATTTCTGATGCTGATGGAAAAGCGCTGTTAGAAATTGCTGAAAAGCAAGATTTTCAATTTGCTGAGGTGCTCAATTTAGGTAAATTAACTCATGATGATTCCTATTTACAGAAACACATTGATCATGTAAAAGAAATGTCGTGGGTAGATGTCCAAAAAATCCAAAAAGCTAATTTTAAAGTTTTAGTAGATGCGGTAAATTCTACTGGAGGAATTGTAATTCCAGAATTACTGAAGACACTTGGCGTGAGCCAAGTAGATGTATTGTTTGGTGAACCTACAGGACATTTTGCACATAATCCAGAACCACTCCCAGAAAATTTAATAGATATGATTTCCAAAATGAAGAATGGTTCGTATGATTTGGGAATAGTGGTGGATCCTGATGTAGATCGTTTGTGTTTTATATGTGAGGATGGCACTCCATTTGGTGAGGAATATACCTTGGTAGCCGTTGCTGATTATATTTTATCTAAGAAAAAAGGGAATACTGTTTCAAATTTATCTTCAACCCGTGCACTTCGAGATGTAACAATTTCTCACGGAGGTACCTATTTTGCAGCAGCAGTTGGTGAGGTGAATGTGGTAAATCAAATGAAAGCACAGCAAGCTGTAATTGGGGGAGAGGGAAATGGCGGCGTCATTTTTCCCGAGTCGCATTATGGAAGAGATGCCTTAGTTGGTATTGGATTATTTTTAACACATCTTGCGGAAAAAGGAATTAAAGTTTCAGCATTGAAGGCGAGTTATCCAAATTATGTGATGAGTAAAAACAAAATTGAATTATCCCCTGCCTTGGATGTGGATTTAATTTTAAAGAGTATTGCTGATACGTATAAAAACGAACAAGTTAATACCATTGATGGGGTAAAAATTGATTTTGAAAAGGGTTGGGTACATCTAAGAAAATCAAACACCGAACCTATAA
>JBEBDG010000066.1:0-10635 GCA_041157165.1 Bacteroidota bacterium | reverse complement strand
GATTGTGGCCGATAATTTAAGAAAAGGAGCTGCAACCAATGCAGTTCAAATTGCAGAATATTTGGCTAAAAATAATTTGATCTAACATTTTAAGGCCGGTTGTACCGGCCTTCTTTTTGCTATGACACGATTAAGCGTTAACATAAATAAAATTGCTACTCTGCGTAATTCAAGAGGTGGAAATAATCCAGATTTGATTCAAGTTGCTCTCGATTGTGAGCGATTTGGAGCAGAAGGAATTACGGTACATCCTCGACCTGATGAACGTCACATTCGCTATCAAGATGTCATTGATTTAAAACAAGTGATTTCAACTGAATTTAACATAGAGGGGAATCCACTTGAAGCAAAGTTTTGTGAATTAGTTCTGGCAGTTAAACCTGCTCAAGTAACCTTGGTGCCAGATGCTCTGGGTCAAATTACCTCAAATCATGGCTGGAATACCATTCAACATAAAGATTTATTGATTCAGTTAATTAATCAATTTAAATCTGCAGGTATTCGGACTTCCATTTTTGTGGATCCAGTATTGGAAATGGTGGAAGCCGCAGCAGAAACTGGTACAGATCGCATTGAATTATATACAGAACCTTTCGCAACTGAATTTATGGCAAATCCGACTGCTGCTGTTGCACCTTATCGAAAAGCTGCTTTCAGAGCTCAGCAATTAGGTTTAGAGATAAATGCTGGTCATGATTTAAGCTTGGAGAATTTAGCTTTCTTCAAGGCAAACGTCAATCCTTTGCATGAAGTTTCTATTGGTCACGCATTAATTTGTGATGCGCTCTATTATGGGCTCGAGAATACGATTCAATTGTATAGAAGACAGTTGAATTGAAAGTGGAAACTTGAAAATTATCAAACAACTGAAAATAATTAACTGTAAATTGCAGGGGGTAAGGGGCGGCTATTCCCCAAAAAAAATAAATAATTAAAATCCTAACAATTTACTAATAAAATATTCACAACTTCTAACCTTCAACTTCTAACTTTCAACTTCCAACTTTCAACCTTCAACTTCCAACTTTCAACCTTCAACTTCTAACTTTCAACTTTCAACTCTCAACTTTCAACTCTCCACTTTCAACTTTTTTTAGTTTTCTTTTTCTCCAGTCAAAACAACTACCCCACCAGCGACAGAAAGTTTAATGGATTTCACTGCATTGCCCGCATTTGTAAAAATTACATCTGCTTCATATCCACGAACACTGGTTGTGAACACATTGGTATCTTTTGTGGAGGACAATAAAGACTTTTGACTTTCATCTCCATCAGAAGTTAGGTATAATTTACCATCAGAAAACAATACACTCAATTTTTTAACGTATTCGTTTTCCATCATTTTGAAGGTACCTGCAAATTTATCCAATGCATCAGCAAGTATTTTACCCTTTAATTCTTGTCCCTGAGCAGTAATTTTACAAGCTACCACTTTACCATTCTCTCTAGTAAAGCTTACTCCACCATCTGTATTTGCCAAAATAAATTCATCGGCATTTTTGCCAACTGAAAGTTCCGTTTCAGGAAACCCTTCAGCTAAAATAAATAGCTTGTTTTCCTTTACATTAAACTTTACTTGCTTTACATAAGGGTTGTCATCAAGTTGGAATGTCCCTTGAAAATCTGCTAAATTTTGGGCCATTGCACCCAAACCAAATGTCATTAAAATGACCAAAGTTAAAATTGATTTTTTCATATTTTTTTTAAAAAAATAAATATATAAATTTTGTTTTTAAAAAGTTTTATATAATCTTTGAAAAGTTTACTATCCGCCAAAATAAACCCAGAAAGGAGATCCCATATGTAAAGACCTCTACGTTAACCAATTTTTAATAGCATGATGATTAAGAATCAAGTTAGCGAAGCAGCGTTGATTTCCGCCTACATGAATGGTGACGATAAAGCCTTTGAAGCGCTTGTCAAAAAAACCAAATCCAAAGTTTACACAACTATTTATTTAATTGTAAAAGATCGGTACATCGCTGAGGACTTACTTCAAGAAACCTATATAAAGGCAATTGATGTGATGAAGTCAGGTAGATACAATGAAGAGGGCAAATTTATGCCATGGATAGTTCGTATAGCTCACAATTTAGCCATTGATTTTTTCAGAAAAGACAAAAGATACCCAACCATTATCCTCGAAGATGGTTCAAAAGTCTTCAATAGTTTTGAATTTTCTGAAGATTCTTTTGAGGATATACAATTAAAACAAGATCAGATCGTTAATATACGTGAGCTTGTCAAAAAGTTACCTGATGAACAACGTGAAGTATTAATTTTACGCCATTACGAAGATTTAAGTTTTCAGGAAATTGCCGACATGACTCACGTAAGTATTAATACAGCTTTAGGTCGTATGAGGTATGCACTCATCAACCTGCGCAAAATGTTAAATAAACAAGAGCTTGCCTATGATGCAAAACTTTACCCCAAATGAAAAAACCAAAACCACATCTAAACAAAACCAATCGCTTCGAGAAAAAGCTATCCATTTAACAGATGCTGAATTCGAAAAAGAAGTATTTAATACATTAGATGAAAACCTTTTGGAGCCTTCCGAATCTATTATTAAGAAAATTTTAGCGTATTCAAAAAGGTAAAAAAAAAGATGTTGTGCAAATCACAACATCTTTTTCAATTGATTCCAAAACAATAACTTTGTTTGTTTTTCTGTATCTTTCAAACTATTAATGGTCTGAGGGAAATACAGGTACCATTTATTTGCCCTTTCAATTGGCTCTGGTTTCAGCTTTAAAAATTCAAAAGTTTGACCAAGGAATACCAATCTTGTGGCAGGTGATTTTTTAACATATTCCCTTATTTGCTCAATGCTCCAACGCTCAGCTTCTTGAAAATAAAATTTTTCACTCGAAAAACTAAATGGTTGAGAACTGAAAATTGCGTGAACACTCTTTCGATCTTCCTCCACACCCAAAATAAGCCACTCCTCTTTTCCAGAATTTATTTCTGAATTACTATTTTCAATGCTTTCCGACTTATTATCTTGCTCATTTGACACACTTGGCTCTGTATGAACGCTTGGCTCACCATCTTTAATCGACTCTATTTTGTAGATCTCATCAAACTGATATAGTGAAACAAAGTCAATCAATTCCATCTTTTATTTTGCCAAATAGCCTCTTAAAACACATGCCTCCCTGTCAGGACCAGTAGAAATAAAATTAATTGGCAAGTTCAAATGCTTCTCTAAAAAGGCAATGTAATTTGTCAATTCGATAGGTAATTCTTCAAATTTACGCATACCTTCTAAAGAACAATTCCAACCTTTCAAAGTTTCATAAATAGGTTTTACCTTGATATCACAAATTTCAAAAGGCACTTGATCCGTTTGAGTCCCATCCGGTAATTCATACCCGACACACACATTGATTTGTTCGAAAATATTCAATACATCTGCCTTCATCATCACCAATTGGGTAACCCCATTGATCATCATGGCATATTTTAAAGCTGGCAAGTCAATCCATCCACAACGACGTGGACGTCCGGTAGTAGAACCAAATTCTCTACCTTCTTGGCGCATTCTTTCGCCCGTTTCATCTTCCAATTCAGTTGGGAATGGTCCAGAACCTACACGAGTGGCATATGCCTTAAATATTCCGAATACCTCACCAATATTTTTAGGTGCAACTCCCAAACCTGTACATGCACCAGCTGTAATCGTATTTGAAGAAGTAACAAATGGATACGATCCAAAATCAACATCAAGTAAGGACCCCTGGGCCCCTTCAGCCAATATTGTTTTTCCACTTGTAAGTGCTCTATTGATCGAATATTCTGAATCTACCAAAGCAAACTCTTTCATAAAATCAACAGCTGCAAAAAATTCTTTTTCTGCCTCCGCTAAATCATATTCGAACTGATAAACATCTAAAATTGCCTTATGACGGGCTACCAAATTATCGTATTTCAACTTAAAATCTGAACTCGCCATATCTCCTACGCGCAATCCTTGGCGAGATATTTTATCTGTATACGTAGGTCCGATACCTTTCAATGTACTACCGATTTTAGCATCCCCTTTTGCCTTTTCGTAACAAGCATCCAATAATCGATGAGATGGTAAAATAATAGAAGCCTTTTTTGAAACTTCTAAGTTTTTACGTAAATCCAAATTAAATTTACCTAAACCCTCAATTTCTTTTTTGAAAATGATTGGATCTAACACAACACCATTTCCAATGATATTTTGAACTTCCTGGCGGAATATACCTGAAGGAATTTGATGCAAAACGTGCTTAAATCCGTCAAATTCTAAAGTATGACCTGCATTAGGCCCTCCTTGAAAACGTGCCACAACCTGATAACGTGGAGCTAAAACATCCACAATTTTTCCTTTCCCCTCATCTCCCCACTGCAAACCTAATAATACATCAACTGCCATATTTATTACTCTTGATTTCTTGCCTGATATTGCTCCTTAAACTCACAATTTTTTCGGGTACAGGAACCGTAAAATATTAAAGAATGATGCATTACATTAAATTGTAACATATCACCCACTAAACTCTGAATTGTTTGCACACGAGGATCACAAAATTCAGTAACCTTGTGACAATCTGTACAGATTAAATGATCGTGCTGTCTTCTACCATAAGACTTTTCAAATTGAGCTTGGTTTCGACCAAATTGATGCTTAGCAACCAAATCACATTCTACTAAAACATCCAAGGTATTATACACTGTGGCTCTTGAAACTTGATATTTCTTGTTTTTCATGGAAATATAAAGTTCTTCCACATCAAAGTGATCATCTCGTAAATATATTTCTTCTAAGATTGCAAAACGCTCAGGCGTTTTTCTCAGACCTTTATTTTCCAAATAGGCTGTGAAAATTTTCTTGACTGATTCTAACTTATCCTGCTCCTGAGACATTTACTTAAAAAAACATGTAAAATAAGGCAAAAAAACTCGGAAAAACTAAAATTCTTCCCTCGAAACCTCTATTACTCCCGGTACATTTTCCAACTCATGAACCAACTCATCTAAATGCTGTGTATCTTGAATCATTAATGATATTTTTCCTTCGAATAATCCTTCGTTTACCCCAATAGTAAGGCCCGTAATATTTACTTTTAATTCTGAAGATATCAATCGCGTTACATCATTGATAAGACCTACCCGATCAATTCCTCTAATCACTAAATCTACTACAAAAGACATAGCTATTCGACTCGCCCATTGCGCCTTTATCACCCGATCACCATGGCGAGAGAGCAATTCCGTTGCATTTGGACAAGCATTTCGATGAATTTTTATGCCTTCATTTATTGTCACAAATCCAAATACTTCATCACCAGAAATAGGATTACAACATTTGGCAAGCGTATAATCTACCTTATCCATGTCTTCACCAATCAACAAGGTATCTGAGGCCTTACCTCCCGCACCTTCAATGCGCAGCATTTCTTTTTTAAAGGTTTTGGTATCAACTATCGGAGCCTTGATGGCCTTTTCCGCTTGTTTGCGCTCATGCATTTCCTTGTCGGATTTCCAATGCTTCAATTGGTCGATGGAAATGTAGGCTTTCCCAAAACGATAAAACAAGTCGTTTGCATCTTTGGCATTGAAATAAGCCCTTAATTGATTGGTTATTTCCAGAGTTAGATTTTGAATGCCCAAATGCTTTAATCGAGCCTCAATCATATCGCGACCTTTGATAACGTGCGACTTATTTTCCTCTTTGATAAATTCTTTTATACGTGCTTTTGCCTTAGTAGTAGTTACAATTCTCAGCCAATCTTCTGATGGTTTTTGTTTGGAAGAAGTGAGAATTTCAATTTGATCTCCATTCACTAGTTTATGAGATAGGGGGACTAGCTTGCCTCCTACTTTTGCACCAATACATTTTGCACCTACTTCAGAGTGAATATCAAAGGCAAAATCCAGAGCCGTAGATCCGGCTTGCAAAACAATTAATTTCCCCTTAGGTGTAAAAACAAATACTTCTTCATGGTATAATGAATTTTTAATATCATCTACCAATTCGACAGCAGATTGAGTTTTATCATTCGTCTCTAAGGCTTCCCTCACCTGACTTAACCATGACTCAAATGCTTGAGAAGTTCTTGTATCGGTACCTTTGTATTTAAAGTGCGCTGCAACCCCTTTCTCTGCAATTTCATCCATACGTTTGGTACGAATTTGCACTTCTACCCAACGTCCTTCTTTATCCCCACTGAAAGGCATACTCATAACCGTGGTGTGCAAAGACTCGTAACCATTTGACTTTGGAGTAGAAACCCAGTCTTTTAGTCGACTTGGATTGGGACGATAATGGTCGGTTACAATCGAATAAACCTCCCAACAATCGGCTTTTTCTCGATCCAATGGGACATCCAATACAATACGAACAGCAAACAAATCGTAAATTTTTTCAAATGGCGTATTGCTTTTTTTAATTTTATTATAAATCGAATAAATGGATTTGGGACGACCTTTTATCGTGTAATTCAAACCAATTTCATCTAATGATTTTTTAATTGGACGAATAAATTGATCTACAAAACTTTCTCTGTTTCGTTTATTTTCAGTCAATTTATTTGCAATTTCTTTGTAAGCCTCAGGTTCAGTATATTTTAAACCTAAATCTTCTAATTCAGTTTTGATGGCATTCAATCCCAAACGATGTGCCAATGGAGCATACAAATAAATGGTTTCGGAAGCAATTTTCAATTGCTTTTCTTTTGCCATGCTCGTTAGCGTACGCATATTATGCAAACGATCAGCCAATTTGATTAAAATAACTCGAATATCATCTGAAAGCGTTAAAAGCATTTTTCGAAAATTCTCAGCTTGCTGAGAAGTCCCATAATCAAACGTTCCCGCTATCTTCGTAAGGCCATCAATAATGGATGAAATTTTTGGATTAAATTGTTTTTCAATATCCTGCAAAGTAATATTGGTATCTTCTACCACATCATGCAAAAGAGCGGAAATAATAGAGGTCGTACCTAGACCAATTTCCTCCACACAAATTTGTGCAACTGCTAGCGGATGGTAGATATAGGGCTCTCCCGATTTTCGACGCATTTCTTTATGCGCTTCCATCGACATTAAAAATGCCTTTTTTATTTGTTTAGCATCATCGTCTTTCAAAAAAGGCTTAGCCGTTCGCAATAATTTGCGATACCTTTTCAAAATCTCTTCTCTTTCTTGTTCAGCGCTTTTTTGCATAACTCTACACCTTAAACATTACACCTCACACCTTATTACTTATATCTTATTTCTTCCTCCCTATTCCCTATTGCCTATTCCCTATTCCCTATTCCTAGTAATCAGCACCACTCCCATGGCAGCAATCCCTTCTCCTCTACCCACAAAACCCAAGCCCTCGGAGGTTGTAGCTTTAATGGAAATATCTTCTAAATCCACTTGCATAATTTTCGACAAATTTGCCTTCATTTCAGGAATATATGGATTTAACTTTGGCTGATCTAAAACAATGGTAACATCCGCATTGGATAGTTCATATCCTATTTCACGAATCATTTCCATCACTCTTGCCAATAATTGGGTAGAGGCTACTCCTTTCCATTGTGGATCTTTGTCAGAAAAATGATAACCTATGTTTCTAAGATTCGCAGCTCCAAGCAGAGCATCACATAATACATGGCAAACAACATCTGCATCCGAGTGACCTAATGGACCTTTTTCGGATGGAATTTGAATTCCGCCCAAAATGCAAGGCCTACCCTCCACCCATTTGTGCACATCATAACCTTGTCCAACTCGTATTTTCATACAGTAATTTATTGATTTTTTTGATACCAAAGTACATGATGAAATCCTTTTTTGAACAATTGGTTTGCCCAATGCTTGACTTCTTCAATCGATACTGAATTTATTTTTTCCGATTCCTGGTTTACCCAATCCGGATTACCCGCGTTGGCAGCCATTGCTAAATTCATTGCTTTGTTTAATATTTCAACCTCCATAAATGCCAAGGAGGATTCTGCCTGATTCTTCACTTTTTGAAGACTTCTTTCACTAATTCCATTTTCTATGCAATTAAAAATTGCCGCAAATACCTTCGACTTTGCAGTTTCAAAATCAATTCCATCACATACACTTCCTTGGATAACCAATAATCCAGGATCCATTGAACCTGTTAAATAGGAGTTTAATGTATCAAAAATTCTATTCTTTTGAACCAACTCATGGAATAAATAGGATGAATCACCTCTTCCCAACATATCTGAAAGCAAATCGACTGCATGGTAACCCTTCTCATATCGTCCCGGCATCGGAAAAGCCACATACAAACAATTGGAAGGTACATCTCCCTTGACTTCTAAAAAAGTATTTTCTTTAAGTACATCCTCTTTAGGTATATTTCGTTCTATGGCCTTACCCGATTCAATTGGCTCAAACCATTTTTCACATAGCTGTTTTACTTCTTCTATTTTTACCTTTCCTGCCACAACCAATATGGCGTTTTGGGGATGATAATAGGTATTGAAAAACGATTTAACATCTTCTAAAGTGGCCTCTTCGATGTGTTTGATATCTGCTCCAATCGTTGGCCATTGGTAAGGGTGTTTTTTATAAATTACTGGTCTCCATTTTAACCAAACATCTCCATATGGTTGGTTTAAATACCTTTGCTTGAATTCTTCAATTACAACCTTTCTTTGAACCTCTAAAGAATTTGGATTAAAGGCCAATTGCTGCATTCGGTCGGATTCCAACCAAAAAGCAGTTTCCAGATTTAGATAAGGTAAGGAAATGTAATAGTTGGTTAAATCTGGCGTTGTAAATGCATTGTTTTCACCTCCTACTCGTTGCAAAGGAGTATCAAATTCAGGAATATTTTCGGAGCCTCCAAACATTAGGTGCTCAAACAAATGGGCAAATCCCGTTCTTGAAGGATGCTCATCCCTCGACCCTACATTGTAAATCACATCAACCACTGCCAAGGTCGTACTTGGATCTTCGTGAACAATCACTTTTAATCCATTCTGAAGGGTAAATTGCTCAAATTGTATCATCCTTAAAAATTAAGCTACAAAAATAAACAATATGTCCTAATTACTCCTAAAAAACCTTATTTTTGCACGGAATTAATCAATTTATGCGAATTCTAAAGATCCTATTTTTTATCACCCTTCCAATTGTTTCCTTTGCTCAAGTTTTAAAAGATAATTGGAGTAAAAATACGATCAAACTTGGCTTACAGGCCATGTATAATTTTGATTTCAAGGAGTCTGCTCAGCAATTTGGGCAAATAAAATCAAAATATCCGGCCCATCCGGCCGGATATTTATTGTCTGCCATGCAATTGGAATGGCAATATTTTCCTTTAAAAGATCATCCGCAACAATCAAAAACGTATATTCAATTGATGGAAAAATGTTTTTCATTATCGGAAAACATGTTCAATAAAAATGAAAGTGACTTAGATGCAGCTTTTTTCTGTTCTGCTTCATTGGGATTTTTAGCGGCAGAAGAAGCCAATAATGACAATTTCCTGAAAGCCGTTTCTTATGCTAAAAAAGCCTATCACTTTTTGAAAATAGGTACCGAAAATGTAGACAAACAACCTGAATTTTTATATGCTGCAGGTATTTATCATTTTTACCGAATCGTTTACCCAGAACTGCATCCAATTATTAAACCATTCATGTGGTTTTTCATGGATGGAAATAAAAAATTAGGTTTGCAGCAACTAGAAAAGGCCGGCAAAGAATCCATTTTTGTTAAAAATGAAGCTTTATTTTATTTACCCTACGTCTATAATAAGTACGAAGGAACACCCATGGCTGGTTTGGAAATAAGCGAGGAGCTAACAAAAGCATATCCTGAAAACATCATTTATTCTTTACAAAGAGCTGAACTTTTAACACTCAGTAAAAACTTTGAGGACGCTGCCCCCTACCTAAATAAGTTAATTAAATCTAGAAATAAATATTTTGAGGGATGTTATTATGCCCTAGAGGGTTTAATATTAGAAAACCAAAAAGAATATAAACAAGCAGAAGCATTTTACATTAAATCAACTTTCTACCCATTTGAGGAAAAGTTTACCAAGGATATTAGAGGTTTAAGCTATTTGGGTTTGGCCAGGATTCATCTTAAATCCGGACAAAAGCAAACTGCAAAAAAATACTTACATTTGGCAGAGCGATTTATTGAATATAAAAATTCCAAAGAAGAACTTGAGCGATTGAAAAAAATCCTGTAGCATGTTAAAATTAGTAAGAATCTCTTCCATTCCTCCAAAACTCATTCCAACAATTTATCAGGAATTTGAACATAAAAAACCTGTAGGATATGACGAGGCCTATCGAATTTATTTTAACAATTTTATTGCCATTTCAGACGCCATTACTTTTGAGCTAAACAAATTAGATGAATTTGAGGCTATAGAGATTGTTTTTAATCATAAGCCCTTACAAGAGTTATGGTTGAACGAGTTTGGAAATAGTGAGAAAAATAAACCTTTAGAAGTTTTACAACAACAATTAAATCATTACCAACCAGACGTCGTTTTAGTCAATACAAATTCATTTGAAGAGTCTGATATTCGACAAATTGCTCCTAAAAACTGCTTTATTATGGCTTGGGATGGGTTTGTGAAACCTCTCGTACAAAAAAATAAATCCTATGATT
>JBEBDG010000065.1:0-10645 GCA_041157165.1 Bacteroidota bacterium | reverse complement strand
GAAGCAAAAGATTATAAGCGAATTCGTGAAAATGATGAAGGATTGAATACTGGAGGAATGGGTGCCGTATCTCCTGTACCATTTGCGAATGAAAAATTCATGGATCGTGTTAAGCAAAAAGTTGTTGAGCCAACAATACAAGGTTTAAAATCGGAGGGAATTCCCTACCAAGGATTCATTTTTATTGGTTTAATGAATCATGATGGAGAACCGTATGTTATTGAATACAATGCTCGCATGGGAGATCCAGAAACAGAAGTGGTTTTGCCAAGAATCGAATCAGATTTCCTATCTTTGTTGTTTGCATCTTCAAAAGGCAAATTGAACGGACAAAAAATAGTTTTATCTGATCAATACGCAGTAACAACAATGTTGGTTTCTGGGGGTTACCCAGAAGATTATAGAAAAGGAGATGAAATGACAGGTTTTGAAAATGTGAAAGATGCTTTACTTTTTCATGCTGGAACAAAAAATATAAATGGTAAAATTGTTACATCTGGTGGACGTGTTATGGCCTTAACAGGCTTATCAAATACATTAGAAAATGCCATCCAAAAGTCGCAAAAAGCGGCAAATGCCATTCATTATGAAGGCAAACATTTTAGAAAAGACATAGGTTTGGATGTATTGCGATACAACAAATCTTAAATAAGAAAATAATGGCTTGTAAGTCCTGTACATCGGGTGCGTGTGGATCAGCAGTTGCTGGTGATAAAGTTGTAGGTTGTCAAAGCAATGGCGCATGTGGAACCGGTGCATGTAATAAAATGAATGTTTTTGACTGGTTGTCGGACCTCGACGTTCCAACCTTTCAACGATACGACATTGTTGAAGTCAAATTTAAAGGCGGAAGAAAAGAATATTTTCGGAATACCGATAAGATTGAACTTCATACAGGTGATGCCATTGTAGTTGATTCTGGGGCAGGTGCACATGTAGGTGTGGTTGCACTTCAAGGTGAATTAGTTCGATTGCAATTGTTAAAAAAAGGAATCAAAGACGACGATTCCATCAAAAAAATCATTCGCCTCGCGAATGAAAAAGACTTGGAAAAACACGATCAATCCATGGCTCGTGATTTACCAACGATGTACAGAACAAGAGAAATCATTAAAGATTTGAAACTTCAAATGAAGCTTTCAGATGTGGAATATCAATCTGATGGAGGGAAAGCGACATTTTACTATTCATCAGATGACCGTGTCGATTTCCGTGAATTGATTAAACTTTTGGCCACTGAATTCAAGGTTCGTATTGAAATGAAACAAATTTCTTTGCGACAAGAGGCTGGTAGAATTGGCGGAATTGGTATTTGTGGTAGAGAATTGTGTTGCTCAACTTGGCTTACTGATTTTAAAAATGTAACCACATCAGCGGCAAGATATCAAAACTTATCCTTGAATCCTGTCAAATTAAGTGGGCAATGTGGAAGATTAAAATGCTGTTTAAATTATGAATTAGAGACCTACATGGATGCTCTAAAAAATATTCCAACGGTTGAGGGCAAACTAAAAATCAGAAAAGGAAATGCTAGTTTACAAAAAACCGACATTTTCAAGCGAATGATGTGGTTTGGAATTGAAGGAGAAGAGAGCAATTGGATACCTGTTAGTTGCGATCGAGTAGCTGAAATCATTGAATTAAATAAAAAGGGCATTATTCCTGAATCTTTTGAAAATTTGAATCCGGATGCACTTGAAATTGACAAACCAACCATCTCTGAATTGAATTCTGATCTTGAGAGAATGGACAAAAAATACACCAAATCTAAAAATCCAAATCAACATCAAGGCAAAAAGAAATTCAATAAAAATAGAAACGAGAGACGAGAAACGAGAGACGATAGACCTGAGAATAGAAATGAGAGACCAGAGACGCGAGAGGTGAGCCAAACAGCAGGTAATCCTGTAGAGGGTCAAAATCAGGGCAATGAGGCTCCTAGACCAAAGAAGAAGTTTAAAAAGAAATTCAGACCAAGACCAAATGGAGGCAATGGAAATGGAAGTCCAAAAGCTGAATAATAAAGCTTGGATAGTACTTTTTTTTATATCCGTGTTTCATTTTTCTTGTCAAATTGAACCTGGATTTGAAGAAAATACTTCATTGGGCTCAGGTGGATGGCCAGAAAAACAAAAAATAGTCTATGATATTTCACAAATACCTGAGACAGGCGAATATGATTTTCAAGTTTTAATTCGTCAAGACAATAATTATCCCTTTTATAATTGTTTTTTGCTTACTGAAATTACAGATCAAAAAGGAAAAATTCTAAAAAAAGGATTAGCCGAAGCTTTCTTTTATGATCAAAAAACAGGAAAGCCAAAAGGACAGGGTCTAGGAGATTTATTCAGCCATCAATATATTATTTTTGATCATTTGTATCTGAAAAAAGGTTCAAGAATCAACATAAAGATTCGTCAATTTATGCGAAGAGATACTTTGCAAGGCATTGTTTCGGTAGGATATGCATTAAAACCCGTAGTTAAAAATGGTAAAAATTGATGACATAGATAAACAAATTTTACGTTATTTAAACGAAGATGCCTTCATTTCAAATAAAGAAATGGCTCAACGATTAGGGATGAGTGCTACGCCCATACATGAGCGTATAAAAAAAATGGAAAAGGAAGGTATCATTAAGGGGTATAAGGCTGTAATTGACCCACAAAAACTAGGCAAGTCATTGACCGTTTTTTGCGAAATTACTCTTAAAGAGCATGCTGCTGCCTTTTTAAAGCAATTTGAAAACGATGCCATGTCTCTTAAAGAAGTTCAAGAATGTTATTGTGTATCTGGGAATAGTGACTTTTTATTAAAAATAGTGGTATCCGATATGGATGATTACAGAGATTTTATTCTTCACAAATTAGCAAGCATTAAAAATATTGGAAATGCACAAAGTCATTTTGTAATGAATGAAATTGGAAATGAAGATTTTTCACCATGGCTAGGGGCATAAAAAACCTACAGCAGAGGCTAAAAAAATACAAATAAATAAGTAAATTGAAATTTAAACCTGTTTAATACATTAGAAATGAATAAACCTACCAAAAATTTAATTACAATTTTTGTAATCCTTCTCGTTCTAGGATTGGCTTTTTATCCGAAAATTAAAAAATTAACCTCAGAGCCTGATAAAAAAGAAGCAGGAAAGGATAAAGGTGGAAAAGGTGGTCCGGGAGGAAAAGGTGGTAAAACGGCTGTAGTTGTTACCGTTGTCAAAGAAACTCGACTAGATGATATGGTGAGTTCCACCGGAAGTATTTTACCTAACGAAGAGGTAGAAATTCACTCAGAAATTGCAGGAAGAATTATTTTATTAAATATCAAAGAGGGTGATTTAGTACAAAAAGGTACGATATTATTTAAAATTAATGATGATGACCTTCAAGCTCGATTGAAAAAATTAAGTTTTAACAAAAAATTAGCAGAAGATAACGAAGGTAGACAAAAGGTATTATTGCAAAAAGAGGCCATTTCCCAAAGGGAATATGATATAGCTGTAAACACAGTAAACACCATCGATGCTGATATTGAGGACCTAAAAGTTCAAATTTCAAAATGTACTGTTAAAGCACCATTTGCAGGGACAATCGGATTTAGGTATGTTAGCTTAGGTAGTTATATTTCACCATCCAGTAAAATTGCAACGCTAACAAGTTCAAATCCGGTGAAAATAGAATTTTCTATTCCTGCAAAATATGCAAGCGCAATTCATAAAGGCAATTCAATTGAATTTACCACAGAAAATGAAGACAATACTTTTAATGGTAAAGTATATGCAATAGATCCTAAAATTGATCCACAAACACGTACTTTACAAATAAGAGCTTTGTCGCCAAATCCTGGCAATAAATTAGTTCCTGGTGCTTTTGCAAAAGTGAATTTAATTACCAAAACAAAAGGGTCGGCCATTATGATTCCTACAGAGGCGGTCATACCAGAAGCTAAAGGAAATAAAGTATTCGTTGTAATGAATGGCAAGTCAGTTCCGAGACCCGTTGTCCTAGGAACTCGCACAGAAAAAACAGTAGAAATTTTGAAGGGTTTGAGTAAAGGTGATACCTTGATTACCAATGGAATCATCCAGGTTAAGCCAGATGGCGATATTGAAATCAAAGAAGTAGTAGAATAAAAATGCCTTTATACCTGTTCAAATATCCAATTTGGAAGTATAAATTTCAAAAATTAGCCTACACGATTCAATCATTAGTAGCCTATTTTGAAATATATACATGGGTACTACTGGAAAAAATAAAAAATCCAGGTAAAAAATATATTGGCATTTTATTAGCCGAACATTTAGGTGACATAGTGGCTGCCGAACCTTTGATTGGCGCATTACAAAGAAAATTTCCTGAGGGTCGGATTTGTTGGATTGCAAAGAAAAATTTTCATGATTTATTAAATAAACATCCAGGGATCTATAAAGTGTTGGAAGAAAAACAAGTCTACGCTAGTACATTATTGGGTCGTAAAAACCCATTTGATAAATTATACAACTTACATATCAATGGAACTAGACTTCAACCATTTTATGAACCTGTATTTTTTAATCCAAAATCCAAGCTTTTAAACTTAACAGTAGAAAATTATTACTCAAAAAATAACTTATTACAAATTTTTGCCAAATTTGCTGATGTTGAACTTGACTCAGATCAGCCCAAACTTTATGTTGAAGATAAACCGGTTAATATACCCTTCAAAGGAGATTACTGGGTAATTCACACTAAGTCAAACCAAACGAGCAGGGAATGGAAAGATGAAAAATGGCAAGAGCTTATTCCAAAACTCATTGAACGATTCGGAATACATGTAATTGAAATTGGAATGAAAAATGGAATTCAAGTGCAACATTCTAATTTTCATTCTTTAGTAGGTAAATTGTCAATCTTGGAAACCATTCATGTTATGAAAAATGCCAAATTTTTCATAGGTATTGATTCTGGGCCATCCCATATTGGCAATGCCTTACAAATTCCTGCCCTTTTAATTTTAGGAAAATATGAAAATTTTACTACTTATATGCCCTTTTCCGGTGCTTACCAAAAAGGGGAAATAACCAAAATATACTTTAACAATTCACAAACTGCAGCTGAACATTCTGTTGAAGAAATTTTGCTTGCAATTGAACAAACCTATGGCCTCACTATCTGAAATAAGCATCAAAAGACCGGTACTATCGATTGTTATGTCGATAACCATCATCGTATTTGGTATCATTGGGTATACCTTTCTTGGAATTAGAGAATACCCTTCCGTAGATCCACCGGTAGTAACGGTTCAGACTTCCTATACAGGAGCAAATGCTGATATTATTGAATCACAAATCACCGAACCATTGGAAGAATCCATCAATGGTATCGCTGGGGTAAGAACTCTTTCCAGTTCTTCAAGAGATGGTCGTTCGACCATTACCGTTGAATTCGATTTGGCTGTAAACATTGAGGATGCCGCAAATGATGTGCGTGACCGAGTTTCTAGAGCAATGGCTCTTTTACCAAAAGACGTAGATCCACCTGTTGTTTCAAAAGCTGACGCAGACGCTATGCCCATTTATAATGTAAATGTGTATTCCAATTCAAGAGATTTATTAAGCCTAAATGAAATTGCCACCAGAAACATCAAGGAAAAATTTCAAACTATTCCTGGTGTAAGTTCTGTTCAATTGTGGGGTGAAAAAAAATATGCAATGCGCCTCCGCATTGACCCAGAAAAGTTAGCGTCATTCCGCTTAACTGCCCCAGATATTGCCAATGCCCTAACCAAACAAAATATTGAATTACCTTCTGGAAGTATCGAAGGAGCAAATACTGAATTGACTGTTAGAACGCAAGGTCGATTAACCACTGTGGATGATTTCAATAATATGATCATCAAAGAAGAAGGTGATAAAGTAGTTAAATTTTCGGATGTAGGCTATGCAGAGTTATCCCCTGAAAATGATAAAACCTTCTTCAAAAGAGATTTAAGACCCATGATTTCTATTTCAGTAATTCCACAACCAGGGTCCAATCAAATACAAATCGTTGATGCAATTCGTAAAAAAACAGCCCAAATCAGATCTACATTACCAGAGGATGTAGTCATGAAAGAGGGTTTTGATAATACCAAATATGTAAGAAACTCCATCGAAGAGGTTGAAGAAACGATAATGATTGCCATTTTCTTGGTAACTGTTATTATTTTCTTGTTCTTACGCGATTGGAGATCGACAATCATTCCTTTAACTGCTATACCCGTAAGCTTGATTGGTGTATTTTTCTTAATGTATTTGGTGGGTTTTTCTATCAATGTACTTACTCTTCTAGGGGTTGTCTTATCCATTGGTTTGGTGGTAGATGATGCTATTGTTGTTTTAGAGAATATTTATTCTAAAATTGAGGAGGGCCTCAGCCCTTGGAAAGCAGCAGTGGAAGGATCAAAAGAAATTTATTTTGCCGTAATTTCAACTACAATAACTTTAGCAGCCGTATTTTTGCCGGTTATTTTCCTACAAGGTATTACGGGTAGATTATTTCGTGAATTCGGAATTGTGGTTGCGGGCTCAGTTATCATTTCTGCATTTGTTTCCTTGACCTTAACCCCTATGTTAAGTTCTAAATTATTAAAAAATGCCCACCAAAAGCCATGGTTTTATCGTGTAACGGAACCTTTCTTTACTTGGCTTACCGAAGCCTATCAAAGCTCTTTGGAAGGTTTTTTACGAATCAGATGGTTTGCCTGGGTAACAATGATTTCTTTGATTGCTATCATTTATGCCTTATTTAAATTTGAAGCAATACCGTCTGAATTAGCTCCACTTGAAGACCGTGGTGCTTTACGTGTAAACAGTACTGCACCAGAAGGTGCCACGTTTGATTACATGCTAAATTATACAGATGCCCTTTCTAAATTCTTGATGGATGAAATTCCTGCCAAAGAAAGAACGGCTGTCTATTCCATTACATCCCCTCCATTCGGGAATGGTGGATATAATACAGGCAGTATGCGTGTGCTGCTTATAGAAGATAAAACCAAGAGAAGATCTCAACTGGAAATTGCTGAGGGTCTTCAAGGAAAAATTAAAAAATTCACGGGTGCTCGTTCTGTCATTATTCAAGAGCCCACCTTATCAACCGGACAAAGAGGTGGTGGTGGTTTGCCTGTGGCATTTGTTATTCAAGCGCCTAATTTCAATGCGCTTAGAAAAATGGTGCCTCAATTTTTGAGCAAGGTTCGAGAATCCTCAAAATTTGATATGGCAGACGTTAACTTGAAATTTACAAAACCTGAACTTCGCCTTGAAATCGATCGTGCAAAATCGCAAAATTTAGGGGTTTCCATTCAAGATATTGCTCAAACCTTACAATTGGGACTATCTGGTAGAAGATTCGGTTATTTCGTAATGGAAGGAAAACAATACCAAGTAATTGGTCAAATTGATCGTCCAAAAAGAAATGATGTAACGGATTTGAAATCATTGTATGTAAAAAATAATAGAGGTGACCTCATTCAGCTAGACAATTTGGTGAAAATCACTGAACAAAGTACGCCTCCTCAATTATTCCGATACAATCGATATGTTGCAGCTACGGTATCTGCACAATTAGCCAAAGGTGTCACCCTTGGTGAAGGATTAAATGAAATGGATAAATTAGCAAAAGAAACTTTTGATATTTCTTTCTCTTTTGCTTACGACGGTCAAAGTAAAGAATTCAAAGAATCTAGCTCATCCCTCTTGTTCGCTTTCGGATTAGCCATTTTATTGATTTATTTAATTCTTTCGGCACAATTTGAAAGCTTTGTCGATCCCTTTATCATTTTATTTACAGTTCCTTTGGCAGTTGCTGGTGCCTTATTAACGCTTTGGGATTTCAGTCAAACGCTTAATATTTTCTCACAAATTGGAATCATTGTATTAATTGGTTTGGTAACTAAAAATGGTATTTTAATAGTCGAATTTGCCAATCAACGAAAAGAAGCCGGATCCGAACGAAAACTTGCAGTAATTGAAGCAGCAGTAGCGCGTTTTAGACCCATCATCATGACGTCTCTTTGTACTATTTTAGGTATTTTACCTATTGCATTAGCCTTAGGGTCTGGATCTCAGTCGCGTGTTTCAATGGGTATTGCTGTTGTTGGTGGAATGTTATTCTCCACAACGTTAACACTCTACATAATTCCTGCGATATACAGTTATTTATCAAGAAATTTAAAAATTAAACAGGAGGAAATTCCTGCCACCGAATTCGTTTCAAATGAATAAACCCGAGGATTATATGCAGCGTGCTCTTGACTTAGCTAAATTGGGCCAAGGATACGTTGCACCTAATCCCATGGTAGGTTGTGTCATTGTAAAAAACAATCAAATAATTGGAGAAGGGTGGCACAAAAATTATGGTGGACCACACGCAGAAGTTAATGCCATTCAATCAATTGATAACCACTTATCTGCAGAAGGATCTGAAGTTTATGTAACACTTGAACCATGTAGCCACCATGGAAAAACTCCACCTTGTGCTGATTTATTGATCAATCAGAAAGTTAAAAAGGTTATCATTTGTAACCTAGATCCAAATCCCTTGGTCGCTGGAAAAGGTATTCAAAAATTAATAAATGCAGGAATTATCGTTGAAACTGGAATGTTAGCAGAAAAAGGAAATCATATCAACACCCATTTTTTCACATTTCACAATCAAAAAAGACCTTTTATAACACTAAAATTTGCCTCCTCTGAAGATCAATTGATCTCAAAGCCCAATGGTGAAGCTGTACAATTCAGTAATGAAATGAGTAAGACTTTCGTACATCGCATGCGTACACACCACCAGGCAATTTTAATTGGCGCAAATACGGCGAATTGGGATAACCCGCAACTGACCAATCGAAATTGGCCAGGACCTACTCCACTCCGACTCATCCTTGATCCTAACAATCGATTAAATTCTCAATTAACCATTTTAACCGATGAACATCCCACATGGATTTTTACAAATGATTTTTCAAAGGAAGATGGAAATAAAATTTGGTTTGCCATGCACAGTAAAAATGCGGATGCATTTTTGAAAATAGTAATGCAAACACTTCATGAAAAAAATATACAATCGGTTTTAGTAGAAGGAGGAACATTTACCCTTCAAAAATTTTTGGATGCAGATTTATTTGATGAAATTAATCAAATAGTACATAACGAAAAATTGGGGGCAGGAATAGCCGCACCAAAAATACCAATTGAATTTCAAGAAAAGCAACGCATTGGAATAGATAACCATTGGAAAATTTGGCGTAGAAATTATATCCAGCCAAATACTTGAGCCAATAAATAAAGGTTTAGGCCTAAAATAATTAAGCTAATTGTCCAAGCACCTACTTGTAAGGTCTTTGAATTTACAAATTGACCCATTTTTGAAGAATCACTTGTAAACATCACCAAAGGAATAACAGCAAAACTAAGTTGCATTGAAAGAATCACCTGAGAAAAAATCAACAAATCGTTAATTTTTGATTCCCCATAGAGTAAGGTTACAAAAAAGGCTGGAACAATAGCCAATAGGCGAGTTAATAAACGACGGAGCCAAGGCTTAATTTGTAAATCTAAAAATCCCTCCATCACAATTTGACCAGCTAGCGTACCTGTAACCGTTGCATTTTGTCCGGATGCCAATAAAGCAACGGCAAATAATGTACTTGCAAAACGATCACCTAAAACTGGATCTAATAATAAGTAGGCATCTCGAATGTCAGCCACATGGTGATTACCACTTAAATGAAAAGCTGCAGCAGATAAAATTAAAATTCCGGCATTGATAAAAAATGCAAAACCAAGGGAAATTGTTGAATCATAAGTAGCAAATTTAATGGCTTGTACTTTTTGACTAATTTGAGGTCCGATGGCTCGTGTTTGAATGATGCTTGAATGTAAATATAAATTATGTGGCATTACTGTTGCCCCTAAAATGCCTATCGCAACATATAATTGTTTAGAATCCGTAATGATTGTAGAAGATGGAATTAGTCCCTTTACAATTTCTCCTATCGATGGTTGGGAAATCAATAGTTCGTAGGCAAAACATAAAGTAATAATGGAAAGCATCGAAATCACAATTGCCTCCAATTTTTTAAAACCTCTGTTTTGAAAATAAAGGATTAAGAAAACATCTAAAATAGTAATTAGAATTCCTACCAAAATGGGAATATCAAATAACAAATGCAAGGCCAAAGCAGAACCTACTACCTCAGCCAAATCACAAGCTGCAATGGCAATTTCACAGATCAACCATAAAAAAATAGTGACTGGCTTGGAAAAAGCATCGCCACATGCCTGTGCCAAATCTCTACCTGTGGCTATTCCTAATTTAAGTGCCAAATGTTGCAAAACCATTGCAAAAACACTTGATACTAACACCACGGATAATAAAGTATAACCAAAGGAAGCACCGCCGGCCAAATCGGTAGCCCAATTCCCTGGATCCATATACCCAACTGCAACCATGAAACCCGGACCCATAAAAGCCCTTAGCGTTTTCCAAAATCCCTTCCCCTCAGGTACAGGAATACTACCGAAGACCTCGCGTAATGTATTTTCCTTTTTTTCTGAGTGCCAAGACATCTTGAATTATGAATTTTGAATTGTGAATTATGAATTGTGAATTGTGAAATTTCT
>JBEBDG010000064.1:0-10887 GCA_041157165.1 Bacteroidota bacterium | reverse complement strand
CCATTAACTTTTCAAGAATATGATAAATTTTTATCAGAATCAAAAGTTATAAAAAACACGAAGGATGCAAGAAATATAGATCTTATACGCGAGAAATTAGTAAAAGCTGCTCAGTTGTGGTTAGATAAGCATGGATACAAGGATTATTTGAAAGATTACAAATGGGAAAGTAAACTAGTTGATGATAAACAAGTAAACGCATGGTGTATGCCAGGAGGTAAAATTGTTTTTTATACGGGTATTTTACCTATTTGCCAGAACGAAGCAGGCATAGCAACAGTTATGGGTCACGAAATTGCACATGCATTGGCCAATCATGGAGGACAACGCATGAAGGCTGCTGAATTACAACAATATGGAGCGATGGCCCTAACTTTAGCAACTTCGAAAAAAGATACCATTACTCAAAAAACATGGCAGCAATATTATGGAATTGGAACTCAAATTGGAGTGATGTTACCATTTAGTAGATCCCATGAATTAGAGGCTGATAAAATTGGTTTGATTTTGTTAAGTGTCGCTGGTTATCAACCAGAGGAGGCTATTTCCTTCTGGGAAAGAATGGAAAAACATGCTTCTGGTGGACAAAAACCACCAGAATTTCTAAGTACCCATCCCTCACATGATAAAAGAATAAGTCAATTGAGGGAATTAATTCCGGTGGTCAAAGAAGAAGTGAAGAAATTGTAAGTTGTAAATTGTTAATTGTGATTTTATAAATATATATCATTAAAACTTTATAATTCATAATTAACAATTTACGATTTATAAACCTGCTCTTTGAATTTTTACAGCAGCATCAGTAATATAATCATCATATGTCATTAATTTATCCATATGATTACTTGTTCCTAATTCAATGATACGATTGGCAACGGTATTTGTTAATTGATGATCATGACAAGTAAATAGTATGGTACCCGGAAAATCTATCATGCCATTGTTTAGGGCTGTAATAGATTCTAGGTCAAGGTGATTAGTAGGCTCATCAAATAATAAAACATTTGCACCAGACAACATCATCCTCGAAAACATACAACGTTGTTTTTCACCTCCAGAAAGAACTGTGCATTTTTTAAGCGCTTCATCTCCTGAAAATAACATACGACCAAGGAAACCTCGAATGAAACTTTCATCTTTTTCTGTGGAGTATTGGCGTAACCAATCCACTAAATTCAATGCATCTTCTTTAAAATATTGGGCATTGTCATTTGGTAAATAGGTTTGGGTAGTAGTAATTCCCCATTTGAATTCACCAGATGAGGCCTGCTTTTCACCTGACAATATATCAAATAAAGCAGTTATTGCTAAAGAATCTTTTGCGAGAAAAGCAACCTTATCTCCTTTGTTTATCGTAAAATTTAAATTTTCAAACAACTTTATACCTTCATTGGTGGTGTAAGAAAGATTCTCAACCGCCAATAATTGGTCACCTGCCTCACGTTCTGGTTTGAAATTTATAAAAGGATATTTTCGGGAAGAGGGTTGAATATCTTCTACTTGTAATTTATCTAACATTTTTTGGCGAGCTGTTGCCTGCTTTGATTTAGCAACGTTAGCAGAAAAACGACGAATAAATTCTTCTAATTCTTTTCGTTTCTCTTCTGTTTTCTTATTTTGATCAGCACGCTGACGTGCTGCTAATTGAGAAGATTCATACCAAAAAGTATAAGTTCCTCCATACAATTGAATTTTTCCAAAATCTAAATCGGCAATGTGTGTACACACATTATCTAAGAAATGACGATCGTGAGAAACGACAATTACTGTATTCTTAAAATTTTGCAAGAAATTTTCTAACCAAAGTATGGAATCGATGTCCAAATTATTAGTTGGTTCATCTAGTAATAAAATATCTGGATTCCCAAACAAAGCTTGCGCAAGTAAAACTTTTACTTTATCTGAACCGTTAAGATCTTTTAATAAGGAGTAATGTAAATCTTCTTTTACGCCTAGGCCACTTAACAAAGCGCCGGCTTCCGATTCTGCTTCCCAACCATTTAATTCAGCAAATTCTGCCTCTAAATCAGCCGCTTTGTTTCCATCTTCCTCAGTAAAATCTTCTTTTGAGTAAATGGCATCTTTTTCAACCATGATATCATACAAACGCTTATTTCCCATGATAACCGTTTGTAATACTGGCGTTTCCTCGTATTCAAAATGATTCTGTTTTAAAATAGACATCCTTTCTCCAGGATTCATGCTTACAGACCCCGTTTGAGACTCAATTTCACCAGATAAGATTTTTAGAAAAGTAGATTTACCAGCACCGTTCGCACCAATAAGTCCATAACAATTACCTTCTGTAAATTTGATATTTACTTCTTCGAATAAAACTCTTTTCCCAAAGCGTAAGGAAACATTAGAAACTGATAACATATCTTGAAAATTAAGGTGCAAAATTACTCAATTTCCAAGTAGAAAAAAACTGAAATTTTTATTCCATTCCAAGATTTTTTTGCAATTTAGTCTTCTAATTAGGTTTTCTAACTGAAAATTAATTAATGACTCTTTCCAAAAAGCTACATATTTCTTTGTCGGATGAAGGACTAACTCTTTCAACTTTTCATTTATTGGAAAAAAAGGAAATGAAATTTGATTGGAGAAATAATGAAAATTTTTCTTTAATCTTGGAAAATTACTTTCAGCTACATTTAGTTGATCTTCAAGAAATTGAAGTCAATATTATCAATGATAAATTTCTATTAACGCCCAAAGAATATTTTTCAAATCTATTTATTTCCGATTTTTTAGAAAAGGCAATTGGAGGCAAAAATTCTGAAAGTTGTGAAATCCATCATCAAGAGATTGAAAAAGAGGAAGCTATATTTTCATTTTTTATCCAGAGTCAATGGAAAGATTACATAGCCATGAAATTTCCATTAAGTACCTTTAAATATTCTCATTTCCTTGGTAACCAATTAATTCAAACATCAAAATTTTTGAGAAATCAGATGCATGTTTGGATTGAAAAGGAGTTAACATTTGTTATACTTCGAAAAAATGGGAAATTACATATTGCAAATTCTTATAAATATACAAATGCTATTGAATTAGCCTATTATTTGCACGCCATCAGGGAATCATTTGATTTCATTTGGACCAATGATACCTTTAGCATTCAAGGAGAGAAATTATTTGAAAGTACTTTTTTTGATGAATTAAAATCCCTTTCCATTCCATTACAAAACATACATGAACAAGCCTAAAATAGCATTTTTTCCAGGTTCATTTGATCCGTTCACCAAAGGACATGAAGACATAGTTTTACGTGCAATCGGCTTATTTGATGAAATAGTGGTTGGAATTGGCCACAATTCAAATAAGAAACGATATTTCGAATTAGAACAAATGAAAAAATATATTGAAGAAACATTTGCAGGAAAACCTGTTAAAGTTATCTCTTACCAAGATTTAACAGCAAATGTGGCTAAAAAAGTTGGAGCTAAGTACATCTTAAGGGGATTACGTAACACAACAGATTTTGAATATGAAAATTCCATTTCTCAGGTAAACAGGCACATAAATGAGGAATTGGAAACAATTTTTTTGATTACCTCACCACATTTAGCTCCAATTAGTTCTACGATTATTAGAGATTTGCACAAATACGGTAGCGCTGTAGACCAATATTTACCCTATAAGTTAATTGATTAGTTTAAAATTTTGAATAACATAACGGATAGAAGAATAGGTATTCGTTAAACTCTTGTTTAATTGTTGATAATTCTGCCATTCTACTTTCTCAATATTTTCTTCAGATTGAGCTTTTAACATTGATTCGTTAATTTCTTGCATTAAGTACCATTTGGTTTTCTTCAGAACCAATTGATTTTTGTGTGTGTAGGTATGATAAGTTGTACAAATTTTTTGATCTAACCTAGCTTTCACATTGCACTCCTCTTCAACTTCTCTAATGGCTGCAATAGAAAACTTCTCTCCTTTTTCAAGCTTTCCTTTTGGTAAATCCCATTTACCTAAACGGAAGATCATCAAAACATCTTTGTTTTGATTTAAAACGATTCCACCGGCAGCTTCTACAACGGAATAAATACTTTTCACTTTTTCTTTCGCTGCTTTTTTATCATCAACAATAATATATAAGGAATGAAAAGTTAAATCTGATTTTTCATGTAAATTTCTTAGAATTTTTTCTATTTGAGAAGTTGAAACATTGATGAGACAAGTATGACCAATGAATTTTTCAACTTTAATACTCTGTAATCTTGTATCTACGATTAAATCGAAATCTTCATCATGTTGTAAAGATTTAGCTTTCGATTTTTTAAGGATGCGAATTGGTCGATCGTCGATAAAAATTACCATTTTTTACATTTATTTGAAGGCAAAAATAGAAATCTTTTAAGAAATGAAGGAATTTAATTTTAAATTTGTGTTAAGTGATCATAAATAATTTCCATGGAAAACATAAGTATTCAACAAGAAGTTGCACAGCATCTATTAAAAGTTAAGGCTATACAATTGAGACCCAATCAACCTTTCAAATGGGCATCTGGTTGGAATTCACCCATTTATTGTGACAATAGAATTTCATTGTCATTTCCAGATGTGAGAACACATATCAAAAATGCACTATCAGCAGCTGTAAAAGCCTATTTTCCGGAAGTTGAAATCATTGCAGGGGTTGCGACGGCAGGTATTGCCCAAGGCGCCTTAGTTGCAGATTATTTAGATTTACCATTTTGTTATGTACGTCCTGAACCCAAAAAACACGGCATGGGAAATCAAATAGAAGGTAAACTTTCGAAAGGTCAAAAAGTAGTTTTAATTGAAGATTTAATTTCAACGGGAGGCAGTTCCCTAAAGGCTGCAGATGCTTTAATCAATGAAGGTGCAGATGTTTTGGGTATGGTTGCCATATTCTCCTACGGATTCCAAATTGCTGAAGATAATTTCAAAAATAAAAATATTCCCTATTATACATTAAGTAATTACGATGTTTTAATTGAAGAGGCAGTTAAATTAAATTATGTAACAGAGCCTCAATTAGTTACCTTGCAAGATTGGAGAATCAATCCATCTGAATGGAAAAAAGATCTTTAATTAAGTCGATATCGATTGCCAGCAATTGCCCTAATCAATCCGTTAAATTCTAAATTAATGGTAATTAAGGCAATTTCTTTTAATGGGATTTGCGTTTTCCAAGCTAATTCCTCTATTGACAACTCTCCCAATTGATGTAAATTTGCAAGGATAGCGGATTCATTTTGTGTAAATCTTGAAAAATCTAGATTGATTTTTTGTTGAGAATTGGCAATGCGTGTATTCCATTGCATATGTTCCAATAATTTTTCTATCGAAATAAATATATGTGCCTTGTTTTCATAAATCAATAAATTACATCCTTCTGAGAAAGGTTTATCAATCATTCCAGGTACAGCAAAAACCTCTCTATTATAATTATTAGCAAAATCAGCTGTAATAATTGCCCCACCCTTTTGTGCTGCCTCTACAACAATTAAAGCATCCGATAAACCCGCTATAATTCGATTTCGCATGGGGAAATACCTAGCATCAGGTTTAACATGAGGTGGATGTTCAGAAATCCAAGCCCCATTTTCCAAAATACTTTCAGCCAATTTTCGATGCTGATATGGATATAAAAAATGAAAACCTCCAGCTAAAACAGCAAAATTCGGTATATTTAAATTCACGCAGGCTTGATGAATAGACGCATCAATACCAAAGGCTAGACCACTGATGAATTGAATAGAGGCTTCTTTAGAACCTGAGGCGATGTGTTCACAAACTTTTTTACCATATTCGGTTGCCCTCCTTGTTCCAACAAGTCCTATGGATTTTTCAGCATTCAACTCATTTTTTCCATTTAGGTATAATACCAATGGAGCATCATATAAAGTTTTCAAACGATTGGGATAACCATTAGAATCAATGGCGTAAACATGGAAATTTGAAGCATTACAATAAGCAAGTATTTTTTCAGCCTCAAAAAGATATTTTTTATTTCTCAATTCATTGATAATATAGGAACCAATTCCTTGAATCAGTCGTAAATCCTTAGAAGAAGCTGTAAATACTCCAGAAGAACTACCAAAATGAGCAATAAGTTTACGTGCAGTAATTGACCCAACATTTTTTATTTGGGTAAGTGCAATAGTATATAAAAGGTTGGAAATAGAGTTCGGCATTTTTTTTATGCCGAAAATAAATTAATCCTCGGAAAGATTTTCCTTTAAAACTTGTAAAAAATTACGAATATCAGTAAGCTGATTAATTAATGTTTGATTTTCATTTTTAGGTATTCCTTTAGCATTGATTGCTAATTTTGCTCCATCTAAAGTCAATCCTTTGCCATCAATTAGTTCAACCAAAACTTTTATTTTATTGATATCTTCAAGAGTGTATTTCCGAATTCCACTAGATTTTCTTTTTGGATTTAAATGCGGGAATTGACTTTCCCAATATCTGATTTTAGAAGGCTTTACCTTAAAATATTCCGCAACTTCGGAAATGATATAATATTGCTTATTTAACTCCATTTTTTTGAAAAAAAGAACTAATTTTAAGGTTTGATAAAGTTTATCATCTAATTTACTATAATTTCAACGAATACCCAATGACCTCAACGGAGATCCGCCAGCAATTTTTAGATTTTTTTAAATCGAAAGAACATTTGATAGTAGCATCCGCTCCATTAGTTGCTAAAAATGACCCAACACTGATGTTTAATAATTCAGGAATGGCTCAATTTAAAGATTTCTTTTTGGGAAATGGAACTCCACCATCTAAACGTATTGCGGATACTCAAAAATGTTTAAGAGTATCTGGTAAGCACAACGATTTAGAAGATGTTGGTTTCGACACTTACCACCATACTATGTTTGAAATGCTGGGCAATTGGTCTTTCGGAGATTATTTTAAAAAAGAAGCCCTAAACTGGTCTTGGGAGTTACTTACAGAGGTTTATAAATTACCAAAAGATAGAATTTACGTTTCAGTTTTTGAAGGAAGTGAGTCTGATGGAGTTCCATTTGATCAAGAAGCTTTTGATATTTGGAAAAAGATTGTAGGAGAAGATCGAATCATTTTAGGTAATAAAAAAGATAATTTTTGGGAAATGGGAGAAACAGGTCCTTGTGGTCCTTGTTCCGAAATTCATATTGATTTGAGAAACCAGTCGGAAGTAGATTCAATTCCAGGTAAATCTTTGGTTAATGCTGATCATCCACAAGTTGTAGAAATTTGGAATAATGTATTCATGCAATTCGAACGAATGGCCGATGGTTCTTTGGTACCATTACCAGAAAAACATGTTGATACAGGAATGGGGTTTGAGCGGTTGTGTATGGCTATTCAAGGAAAACAATCCAACTACGATACAGATGTATTCCAGGGAACAATTCAATATTTGTCCACTAAATGTGGAATAGCCTATGGTGCAGAAAAATGGTCAGATATTGCCATGCGAGTTATTGCAGACCATATTCGTGCAATTGCCTTCTGTATTGCAGATGGTCAGCTTCCATCGAATGCAAAAGCTGGCTATGTTATACGTCGAATTCTTCGTCGTGCTGTGCGATATGGTTACACCTATTTAAACTTCAAAGAACCTTTTTTATATGATTTAGTACCATTGCTTTCAAAACAATTCAAAGGAGTATTTGATGAATTGGTTGCACAAGAATCTTTTGTGGCGAAAGTAATTCAAGAAGAGGAAATTTCATTTTTAAGAACTTTATCTACCGGATTGGTCCGAATAGATAAATTGATTCAAGAAACAAAAAATGCAAATAAGACCATCCTTTCAGGTGAAGATGCCTTTGAATTAAATGACACCTACGGCTTTCCTATCGATTTAACAGCTCTCATTGCAAGAGAAAACCAGTTAGAAATAGATGAAAAAGGATACCAAATTGCTTTAAATGCACAAAAAGACCGCTCGAGAAAGGATGCGAATGCAAGTGCTGAGGATTGGGTCATATTAAATGATTCAGAAGAAGCAAGTTTTGTCGGATATGAATTATATGAAACTCAAACTCAAATTTTAAAATACCAAAAAATTCAAAATAAAGCTGGGATTCAATATAAAGTAGTATTAGAAACCACACCATTTTATGCAGAATCTGGTGGACAAGTTGGGGACTCTGGTGCATTGCATTTCAATGAGTCAAAAACAATCATTCAAGTTATTGACACTAAAAAAGAAAACGATTTAATTGTTCACATAATAAATAATCCTTCCATAGAAAAAGTGGCAGGTGAAACTGTGATAGCAAAAATTGATTTAAATAGAAGACGTTCTATAACTCAAAATCATAGTTCAACTCATTTGATGCAAGCTGCTTTACAAAGTGTTCTTGGCAAACATGTTGCCCAGAAAGGAAGTTTAGTCAATGAAGAATTATTGCGCTTTGATTTTTCACATTTCCAAAAAGTTACTGAAGAGGAAATAAAAGAAATTGAACGCATCGTTAATGAAAAAATTAGTCAAAATATTCCTTTATTAGAGGAGAGAAATGTTCCAATTGAAGAAGCTAAAAACAAAGGCGCAATGGCCTTATTTGGTGAAAAATATGGAGATTTCGTACGAGTAATTACATTTGACAAAAATTTTTCAGTAGAATTATGCGGTGGAACTCATGTGCCATCAACCGGTGAAATTGGCTTATTTAAAATCATTTCAGAAAGCTCAGTAGCCACAGGGGTTAGAAGAATTGAAGCAATAACAGCACAAAAAGCTTATCAATTATTAACAGACCAGGAACTGGTGTTGGATCAATTAAATGAAATGTTAAAATCACCAAAAGATTTGGTAAAATCCATTTCAAATTTAATCGAACAAAATAATAACCTTCAAAAAACGGTATTAGCTTACCAAGCAAAAGAAATGAATCTAATAAAAGATTCATTGGTACTGAAAATTCAAAAAAATCAGCATTTATCCTTTTTAATTGAAAAAATTGAAGCTCCCACTTCTGATGCATTGAAAAACGTTTGTTTTGAAATCCAAAATCAACATGAAAACATATTTTGTTTATTAGTTGCAGAAATAGATGGAAAGGCAAGCTTAGCATTATCCATTTCAAAGACTTTAGTTGATTCAAGAGGATTAAACGCTGGCCAAATAATTCGAGAATTAGCAAAAGAAGTTCAAGGAGGTGGTGGCGGTCAGGCCTTTTTAGCAACTGCAGGAGGACAAAACCCATCCGGCCTACCAAGGGTTTTAGAATTAGCAAAACAATACCTATAAATTGCAAGAAAGTACGTATGGAGTTCTTGTCTTTTGACGAATTGGTACCAAAAATGGATAAATTGAGTCAATCTGGACAAAAATTCTCCTTCATAATTGATTATAAAGGAGAAAAATGTGGACTTTCTACTACGGAAAAAACTGATTTACATACAAAGGATAGGTTAGTCAATGACTATTTTTTTACTATTCATCCAATTGAATTTCAAACCTATCAAAAAAAATTCGAAGAAGTTCAATCGGCTTTGCGTGAAGGAAGATCATTTTTATTGAACCTCACTCAAGAAACTGAAATAACGACTAATTTAAGTTTAGAGGAAATATTTATAAGTGCAAAGGCTAAATATAAATATCTTCTAAAAGATCAATTTGTAGTTTTTTCACCTGAAACTTTTGTACAAATTATTGATAATGTAATTTATTCCTTTCCAATGAAAGGAACCCAAAAAGATATAGATTTAAATTCTAAACAAAAACTTATTGATAATGAAAAAGAAAATGCGGAACATGCAACCATTGTAGATTTAATCAGAAATGATTTAAGCAAGGTAGCCTATCCAATCCAAGTTGAACATTTTAAATTTCTTGAAAAAGTAAAAACTAATAAAGGTAATTTGTGGCAAATGTCTTCTAAAATTTCTGGACAAATCATACCAAAGTATAAAGGTAAAATTGGAAGTATATTACAGGAATTATTGCCCGCAGGATCGATTACAGGTGCACCCAAAGCATCAACTTGTGAACTTATTGAAGAAATTGAGGGTTACTCAAGGGGCTTTTATACAGGAATAATGGGGGAATTTGACGGAAAAAATTTAGATAGTGCTGTAATGATTCGATTTATAGAACAAAGAGGAGAAAAAAAATATTTTAAAAGTGGAGGAGGAATTACCGTATTTTCAAAAGCTGAAAACGAGTACCAAGAATTAATTGACAAAATCTATTTACCATTTTGATGTTTGATTTATTAGAAACCTTTCGAGTAGAAAATGGAAAAGTGGAACATCTTTCCTACCATCAAACTAGAGTTGATCGTAGTTTAAAAGATTTATATCAAATTGAAAATGGATTTTCCTTAATTGATTATTTCAATCATCTTAAATTGCCTGCTGTAGGTTTGTTTAGGGGTAGATTATTATATGAAGAAGAAGTAAAATCATTTGAATTACTACCCTATCAAGAAAATAAAATTAAATCATTTTCATTGTGTGAAATTGGAGAATATGACTACACTTATAAATGGGCAGATAGAACATACTTTTCAATGCAAAAAAAACTTCATCCGGAATCGGATGAAATCATCTTTTATTCTAAAAATTTAATTCAAGATTGTTGTATTGCAAATTTGGCATTTTTTAAAAATGGAAGTTGGTTTACTCCAAAAAGCCCCTTACTGGAAGGCACTACCCGAGCAAGACTCATAGATGACCAAAAAATCCAAGAATGTGATATAATTTTAGATGAATTAATGGCATACGAACGAATTTGCCTCATTAATGTATTTCGAGATTTAAGTATTGAGAATTCACTTTCGCTTCCTAATTGCATTTTGTAAATTAGGGTTAAATATGAGTATAGAGAAAAGTCCCACTTTTTTATTACATCAAAAATTCCCATTTGAGCCAACTCCTTCACAAAGAGTTCTGTTTCAAAAA
>JBEBDG010000063.1:0-10928 GCA_041157165.1 Bacteroidota bacterium | reverse complement strand
CCAAATTATATTGCAAGAAAACATGGTAGAGAAGCAATTGAGTATGATTTGCCTGAAATGGAAGAATATTTGGCTGATACATATGGAATTACTGTTTATCAAGAGCAGGTTATGCTTTTGTCTCAGAAATTAGCAAATTTTACCAAGGGAGATGCAGACGTTTTGAGAAAGGCCATGGGTAAAAAGGATAAGGCTACCATTGATAAAATGAAAGGCAAGTTCTTGGAAGGTGGTCAAAGCAATAATCATCCTGTAGATAGGTTAGAAAAAATATGGACCGATTGGGAGGCTTTTGCTCAATATGCATTTAATAAATCCCATTCCACATGTTATGCATTTGTCGCCTACCAAACCGGCTATTTAAAGGCTAACTATCCGGGAGAATTCATGGCTGCCGTGTTATCAAATTCATTGGGTAATATTGATAAGATTACCTTTTTCATGGATGAATGCAAACGTATGGGTTTACCTTTGTTAGTCCCTGACGTTAACGAATCTGAAAGAGCATTTGCTGTTAATAAAAAAGGCCAAATTCGATTTGGTTTAGGAGCAATTAAAGGAGTTGGTGAAGGTGCTGTAGATGTTATTGTTGAAGAAAGAACTAAAAATGGTGAATTTAAAGATATTTTCGACTTTGTCTCGAGAGTAAACACCCGAATAGTAAATAAGAAGAATTTAGAAAATTTGGTATATGCAGGTGCATTTGATTGTTTTAAAGATATATCTAGGTCAAGCTATTTTGCTTTAGATGCTGAAAATATTTCATTTTTAGAACGAATTATCCGCTATGCATCAAAAATGGTGGAACTCAAAAATACGGCTTCTACTTCCCTATTTGGCGATTTAGGTGCTGGTTCAGGTTATGATGTGCCTAAACCTAAAATTCCATCAGCCGAAAAATGGTCTGTAATGGAAGAATTGAAAAATGAGAAAGAAGTTGTTGGAGTTTATATTTCTGGACATCCATTAGACGATTATAAAGTTGAAATAAGCAGTTTTTGTAATTCTACTATTTCTCAGTTGGAAACCAGACCTAATATGATGCAATCATTCGCTGGTATTGTTACCAAGGTGAATGTTAGAACCTCTGCCAATGGTAATCAATTCATGATTTTTACCCTAGAAGATTTATCTGGGTCCTATGAATTCGCATTGTTTTCAAAGGATTATATCGAGTTTGAGCGTTTTGTTGGCTTGGATAGAATGCTTTTTGTTCAGGGAACGTATAAGTCGAAAAATCAATATTCAGATCAAATGGCTTTTAAAATTCAGTTTATGGAATTGCTATCTGAGGTGTTAGAGGAGCGTACAAAAGAAATTAAATTAAGATTTAATTTGAAAGATCTAGATAAAATAACCCTTGAAACGGTTCAACAACTACTTGAGGCCCATAAAGGAAATAAAAAGGTTGTAGTTGAAGTATTTGATGAGGAGGAAAGATTACAAATTGATTTTTTAAGTCGAAAGGCACAAGTAAATATCAAAAAATCCTTAATTAACGAGTTGAATTTAATTTCGAATATCGACTATAAATTAATTTCAAAAAATTAAGGAACTAATTTAAACAATCAGCTGTTTTATTTTAAATTTGGGAATTCAAATATAATATTATTAAAATGGGAAAATACGTTGAGGCAACTGATGCCAATTTTCAAGAATTAATTAATGGCGATACTCCAGTATTGGTAGATTTTTGGGCTGAGTGGTGTGGTCCATGTAAAATGATTGGTCCGGTTGTTGAGGAATTGGCTGGTGAAGTGGAAGGGAAAGCGGTTGTTGCTAAAATGAATGTTGATCAAAATTCGAGTGTACCCGCATCCTTAGGCATTCGTTCAATTCCAACTTTAATGGTTTTTAAAAATGGTGAATTAAAGGAGCGTTTGGTGGGTGGAAATATTCCCAAGGCCGTTTTAGCGGAAACCTTATTAAAGCACGCTTAAATTTTATTCGATTGAATTGATGGCCTGCAACAGCAAATTGCAGGCCATTTTTATTTCATCATCTGTTATAACCAATGGCGGAGCAATGCGTAAGGAATTATCACAAAATAAAAACCAATCAGTAATAACACCTAATTGTATAGCTTGATCAATAATTGATTTTACCATTTTAAAATCTTCAAATTCAACAGCCATCATGAGTCCAGAATGTCGAATTTCCTTGATTTTAGGATGTTTTAAATGTGAAACAAAAAGTGAAGCTTTTTGATTTACTTTTTCAATTAAATTTTCTTCTAATAATACTTGTAAGGTTGCTAATGATGCGGCACATGAAACGGGGTGACCACCAAAAGTTGTTATATGGCCTAAAACTGGTTGATAGGTTAAACATTGCATAATTTCTTTAGGAGCAATAAATGCTCCAAGGGGCATTCCCCCTCCCATTCCTTTCGCGGTTAGTAAGATATCTGGTTCTATCCCTTTTTGTTGGTAAGCCCAAAAGGTACCTGTTCTTCCAAAACCTGATTGAATCTCATCTATGATTAATAAAGTACCTGTTTGTGAACATTTCTGTCGTAATGCCTGAAAATAAGAATCCGGTGCTGTATGTACACCTGCTTCTCCGGCGACAATTTCTATTACCACTCCCGCTGTTTTTTTGGTAATTAATTCGAGGTCAGGCAAAAATCCATGTGTAATATGTTTGATTCCTGGTAATAAAGGTCTAAAACTATTTTTGAAAGACTCATCCCCTGCAAGAGATAGAGCCCCTTGAGTAGCTCCATGGTAGGCATTTTTACAGGCAATAAATTCAGATTTTCCAGTAAATCGTTTTGCTAACTTCATGGCTCCCTCGGTAGCTTCAGTTCCAGAATTGGTAAAATAGACCTGATTAAGTTTTTGCGAACCTGTTGAAAGGATGAGAGCTTCTGCTAATTTGACTTGAGGTGTTTGTACGTATTCTCCATAGACCATCAAATGCATGTATTGGTCTAATTGTTCTTTAATTGCATGAACAACCTTTGGGTGTCGGTGTCCGGCATTGGAAACGGCAATTCCAGAAATTAAATCAATGTATTTTTTACCTTTTGAATCGATTAAATAAATATGTTCAGCCATTTCAATTTCCAAGGCTAAAGGTGCATCAGAAGTTTGCGCCAAATGATTCAAAAAAAGTTGTCTGTGAGATAAGTTCATTGTAAAAGCAAATTTATTAATAATACTTTAATAATAAGAAATGCCGACAAAACCTTTAAAAAACCTTTTGTCAAATTATGTTCTAAAATTAAGTCCCTCTAGCATTTTATTTAATAATTTTAAGGTATGTATAAATATTTGTTTGCCTTATTCATGATGAGCCATTTGACTTTAAAAGTCAACGGTCAAAGTATAAAAGGTTCGGTTAAGGATTCAAAAGGAGAGCCATTGCCTTTTGCAACGATTTGGGTTCAAAATCAAAATAAAGGAACGATTGCTAATGAAAATGGACAATTTCAGTTTTTTTTGGGTCCAGGTGAGCATCAAGTAGTATTTCGATTTTTGGGTTATACACCCAAAAATGTACAAATTAATTTTAAATCAGGAGATACTGAAAAAGAATTAAAAATAGTTTTGGAGGAGCAGTCAATTACCCTTCAAGATGTAAAAGTGGGTGGATTAAAAGAAGATCCAGCGATTGGAATCATGAGAAGAATGATTTCTATGGCACCATTTCATTTAAAAGAAATTTCTAGTTATTCAGCAAAGGCTTATGTAAAAGGTGCTGGTAAAATTACTTCCATGTCAAAATTAGCTCAGTTGACACTTGGGAAGCAAATGGAAAAAGAAGCTGGCATAAAAGTTGGTTCAACTTATATGTTGGAAGGTGTTAACCAAGTTAATTTTCAAAAACCTTCTAAAATCCAAGAAAAGGTGATTTCAAATAGAAGTAATTTGCCGGCCCAATTGAGAGAGCAAGCTGTGAATCTAAGAGTTGCACAAACTAATTTTTATAAACCAAAGATTTGGAGTGGCATCATTTCCCCAGTTGCTCCCAATGCTTTTAATTTTTATCAATTTTCCTATTTGGGTAGTTTTAAGTTAAATGATTTGACTATTAGTAAGGTAAGGGTAATGCCAAAAGCTCTGTCAGATGATTTATTTGAAGGCACAATAAATGTAGTGGAAGATACTTGGTCCATTTATTCATTCAATTTGAATTTTAAATCGTCCAATTCTCAAATTAATTTTCAGCAACAAAATGCTCAATTTTATGGTGTTTGGATGCCGATCAATTATGAAGTAAAAACAATTTTTAATGTTTTGGGAATTGGTGCAAACTTTAATTATGTTACTCAAATTAAAGAATATCAAATCAAAGTGGATCCAACCTTTGTGGTAAAACCTCAAATTATTGAGGAGCGTTTGGAAAAGTCATTGGCAAAAGAAATTGATAAAAGTAAAATTAAAAATATTCAGGATGCCAAGTTGGCGGTTAAGGGTGAAATAACTCGCAAGAAATTAAAAAAAGCATTGAAAAAGATTGAAAAAGAGGAGGAAAAAGCCAATGAGATAAAAGATGGTACTAAATATGAATCCGAATATGATTTTGAAGTTGATTCTTTGGCGCAAACAAAATCGGAGGATTATTGGACTAAGGAAAGACAAGTTCCACTAACTAATGAGGAAGTAATTGCCTATCATCAAGCAGATAGTATTTATTCTGCAGGGGCTAAAAAACGGACACAAGATTCTCTTAATCGTTTACCAAAGTTTAAATGGTCTCAAATTTTAACCGGTAAATTGTTTGACTATAGTAAAAAAGGGATTGGTCAAAGTTTTCGAATTTCAGGTTTTTCGTATGATTTCAATGCAATTAATGGAAATACTTGGAATTATGGATTAGAATATTGGAACAGGTTTAAAGAACAAAATTCTTTGAAAATAGTCGGAAATATTAAATGGGCTCAACAAAGAAATACATTTAATGGAGAATTAGGTGCAGAACGCTCTTTTCAAAATGGTAGGCAGTTTATTGGAGTTAGAATTGGAAATAGTTTACAACAAATAAATACCACGAATCCTATTTCTGATAAATTAAATAGTTTTTACTCGCTTTTATTGAATCAAAATTTTGCTAAATATTATCAAAAACAATTTGTGAGCTTTGAATACAGAAATCGAATTAGTTCTAATTTTCTTTTATTTTTTGATACAGAATATCGGGAAAGAGAATCTTTAAATAATTATGTAGAACAGGGGATTTTTAAAAATTTTGACAAGTTTGAGCCTAATTTGGCAATCAATTTAGAAAATCAGAATTCTTCATTTTCAAAAGATCATCAACTTTTTTTTAAAGGTTTAGTTCAATGGCAACCCAAAGCTACATTTCGTAGATACAACAAAAATGTTTATTTAAATAATGCTAGAGGTTTGATTTTTCGTTTAAGTTATGCCCAGGCAATTTTTAGTAATCCTTATAGTTCACTTGAGTTTACGGTAACTAATCGATTGAATTTAAATCGATTAGGTGATTTTAAATATCAGATTTCAGCAATTCAATTTTTACAAAATCCAAGTAATTTTTTAGATTTTACTCATTTTAAAGGGAACGAAATAATTTTTACATCTCGATCTGATTTTGGCTTTAAGGCTCTTCCCTACTATTTATTCAGTACTGCTGGAGCATCAGTTCGAGGACATTTTACCTGGGAGCCTCGAAAGTTTGCCTTGACCCAATGGGATTTACTTTATATGTATGGCTTGAGAGAATCTTTCACTTATAATGGATTGTATTCGCAAAGAGTTTCGGGTAATCAATATTATCATGAAATTTCGTATGGTTTGGATGGAATTGGAAGGATTTTAGGTATTGACTTAGTTTATCCAATGGGTAATTGGGGGAATGAAAAGTTTAAAGTATTGATTAGAGTACCATTTTAATTGTTTATTTGCCTCAAATGACTTATTTTCGTTCTAAATTTTTTTGGAAAAATTCTAATTAATTAATCTTTTAACAAATATTTATGAATTCAATTGTTTACTTGGTTCCTGCTTTTGGTATAGTAGGATTATTGTACACTGCATGGAAGTTTAGTTGGGTATCTAATCAAAATGCAGGAAATGAGACAATGCAAAAGCTATCGGGCTATATTGCAGATGGAGCTATTGCATTTTTAAAAGCTGAATGGAAAATATTGGCATATTTTGCTATACCAACTGCTATTATTTTGGCATGGTTGGGAAGTCAAGAAGGTGATGGTTTTCATTCCTCACCCTTAATTGCTGTTGCCTTTTTAATAGGGGCTATTTTTTCTGCTACTGCAGGTTATATTGGAATGAAAGTAGCCACTAAAGCAAATGTTCGTACAGCAGAAGCTGCAAGAAGTTCTTTGGCAAATGCTTTATCGGTTTCATTTACAGGAGGATCTGTTATGGGAATGGGTGTTGCAGGTTTAGCTATTTTAGGATTAGGCGGTTTATTTATTTTATTTTATCAATTTTTTGCAGCAGGGCAAGCATTAACCTCTGTTGAAATGAAAACTGCAATTGAAGTATTAGCAGGATTTTCATTGGGTGCAGAATCCATTGCCTTATTTGCTCGTGTGGGTGGTGGTATTTATACAAAAGCTGCTGACGTAGGTGCGGATTTAGTAGGTAAAGTGGAAGCTGGAATTCCTGAGGATGATGTTCGTAATCCAGCTACAATTGCTGATAATGTGGGAGATAACGTAGGTGACGTTGCTGGTATGGGTGCCGATTTATTTGGTTCTTATGTGGCAACTATTTTAGCAACCATGGTATTAGGACAAGAAATTGACGTTTTAGATAATTACGGTGGCTTCTCTCCTGTTTTATTACCGATGTTAATTGCTGGTGTTGGCTTATTGGCTTCTTTGGTTTCAACATTTTTTGTACGTATCAAAGGAGAAACTTCTTCAGTTCAGAACGCTTTAAATATTGGTAATTATGCGTCAATTGTGATTACTTTTGTTGCCTCTTATTTCTTAGTTAAAGAAATTTTACCAGCAAAATTAGTGTTAAGAGGATTTGAATTCTCTTCAATGGATGTGTTTTATTCAATCATTGTTGGTTTAGTTGTTGGAACATTGATGTCTATTGTGACAGAATATTACACTGCAATGGGCAAGCGTCCAGTTGATTCAATTGTTCAGAAATCAGGAACTGGTCATGCAACTAATATTATTGGAGGTTTGGCAGTTGGGATGGAGTCGACAGTTATACCTATCTTGGTTTTAGCTGCTGGTATTTTCTTCTCTTATAAGTTTGCTGGTATTTATGGCGTTTCAATCGCAGCAGCTGGTATGATGGCTACAACTGCCATGCAATTAGCAATTGATGCTTTTGGTCCAATTGCCGATAATGCAGGTGGTATCGCTGAAATGTCTCAATTACCATCTGAGGTTCGTGAGAGAACAGATAATTTAGATGCAGTTGGTAACACAACGGCTGCTACAGGAAAAGGTTTTGCTATTGCTTCCGCTGCTCTTACTTCTTTAGCATTATTTGCAGCTTTTGTGGGTACCTCTGGAATTACTAAAATTGATATTTATAAAGCTGATGTTTTGGCAGGGTTATTTATTGGTGGTATGATTCCATTTATCTTCTCTGCACTTTGTATTTCTGCTGTAGGTAAGGCTGCTATGGAAATGGTAAATGAGGTTCGTCGCCAGTTTAGAGAGATTCCTGGTATAATGGAATTTAAGGCTGAGCCAGAATATGAAAAATGTGTAGCAATTTCAACAGAGGCATCTATCCGTCAAATGGTTTTACCTGGAGCAATTGCATTAATAGTACCAGTTATTGTTGGCTTTACAATGGGTCCTGAGGTTTTAGGAGGTTTATTGGCTGGTGTAACTGTTTCTGGAGTTTTGATGGGTATTTTCCAATCAAATGCTGGAGGTGCATGGGACAATGCTAAGAAATCATTTGAAAAAGGAGTTTTAATTGATGGTCAAACTTACAAGAAAGGTTCTGATCCTCATAAAGCGGCAGTAACTGGTGATACGGTAGGCGATCCATTTAAGGATACTTCTGGACCATCTATGAATATTTTGATTAAGTTGATGTCCATTGTTTCTTTGGTAATTGCTCCCTATATCGCTGTTAAAGATTCATCAGCTGCAAAGGTTGAAAAGGCAGCAATTGTTAAAACCATTACAATTGCAAAGAAATAATTTATAGTAATTGGTATAAAAAAATAACCACCTTTTCAGGTGGTTATTTTTTTTATCTCTATCAGGAAAAATCCTTTGAAATTAAGCAGTTAATTTACCTCTTAATGCTCTTGGAATATCGATAGTAGCTACTGGATTGCTTGGTGGATTTAAAATTTCACAACCAACCACAGTCAACTTGTTTACTTTTACAGTTTGACCTAAATCTAAACCTGAAATATCCGCAGTAACGAAATCTGGAATATTTTCTGCCAAACCTTTTAAGGATACCTTACGTAATTTTTGTACCATTTTACCCCCTTTGATTACACCTGGAGAATTTCCGATAATCTTGATAGGTACATCGATTTTAATTGGCTTATTTGCAATAATTTCTAAAAAGTCAACATGAAGAATCATTTCATTTACTGGATGAAACTGTGCGTCTTTTAAGATAGCACGATAGATGTCTCCTTCAATGTTTAATTCAACTTCGTGTACTTCTGGGGTGTACAATAAATCACGGAATAAAATCATTGGAACAGCAAAGTGAATTTGCTCTTTTCCACCGTACAATACACATGGAGCCAATGCTTCAGCGCGCAAATCTTTTGCACTTTTGGTACCAAGGCTTGATCTTTTGTAACCTACAACCTCTAATTTTTTCATTTTTTTGTTGTTTGTGTTTTTAGTCTTTCGCCTGTGCTATCCCCTAAAAACGTTAAAAATTAATACTTTATAAATAATGAACTGATAGATTCATGATCTCTGATTCTTCCAATAGCTTTTGCAAATAACTCCGCAACGGAAAGAACCTTAATTTTATCACAAGTTTGTTTTTGAGGAATTGTATCTGTTACCAGCAATTCGGTCAAAGCAGAATTTGAGATATTTTCATATGCATTTCCAGATAATACAGGATGTGTCACCACTGCACGTACTGAATTTGCGCCTTTATCCATGATTAATTGGGCAGCTTTACAAAGGGTGCCGCCTGTATCAATTAAATCATCCACTAAAATTACATCTGCTCCTTCAACGTTTCCAATTAATTGCATGGATGCAACCTCATTAGCACGCTTACGGTGTTTGTCGCAAATGACCATTTCTGCATTAAAGAATTTGGCCATATTTCGAGTTCTTACAACACCTCCCACATCGGGAGAAGCAAAAACTATGTTTTCAAGATTCAAGGATTTTAAATAGGGAACAAAAATGGCATTTCCTTCCAAGTGATCAACAGGGAAATCCATAAATCCTTGAATTTGTCCTGCATGCAAATCGATAGTCATAAGGCGATCTGCACCAGCCGCTGTCAATAAATTGGCAATTAATTTTGCTCCAATACCTACCCTTGGACGGTCTTTTCTATCTTGTCTTGAATAGCCAAAATATGGTATAACTGCTGTTACATAATGAGCAGATGCTCTTCTGGCAGCATCAATCATTAACAGTAATTCCATCAAATTATCCGCTGATGGAAAGGTTGATTGAATAATAAATACATCACAACCTCGTACCGATTCATCAAAACTTGGTGACATTTCACCATCTGAAAATCGAAGAGTTGAAACGGCTCCAAGATCTTTGCCATAATATTTTGCAATATCTTTGGCTAAATATTGTGAAGCAGATCCAGAAAAAATTTTTACAGCATTAATCGCAGCCATTTGGGGTATGATGCTTGAGTTTTAAAGAAATAAGGTGCAAAATTACTCATTTTACACCTTATGTACAAATATTATTTTACAGAAGCTCGGATGATATTTAAAGCTCCACCTGCCTTAAACCATTCAATTTGCTGAGCATTGTAGGAATGATTTACTACAAATGATTCTTTGGAGCCATCTTTATGTGTCAATTCAATTGTCAACGATTTTTCTGGAGCAAATTCTTTCAGTCCTACTATACTAAAAGTATCATCTTCCTGAATTTTATCATAATCAGCTTCATTAGCAAACGTTAGTGCTAACATTCCTTGCTTTTTCAAATTTGTCTCATGAATACGTGCAAATGATTTAACCAAGACTGCTCTAACTCCTAGGTGACGCGGCTCCATGGCTGCATGTTCACGGGAAGAACCTTCACCATAGTTGGTATCGCCAACTACAATTGAACCAATACCTGCAGCTTTGTAGGCTCTTTGAGTAGCAGGAACGGCACCGTATTCGCCAGTTAATTGATTTTTAACAGAATCTGTTTTATCGTTGAAAAAGTTAACTGCGCCAATCAACATATTATTTGAGATATTATCTAAGTGACCTCGGTATTTTAACCATGGGCCGGCCATAGAAATATGGTCAGTTGTACATTTTCCTTTTGCTTTTATCAATAATTTCAAACCAGCTAAATCAGAACCTTCCCAAGCAGCAAAAGGATCAAGTAACTGTAAACGATCCGAGCTAGGTGAAACTTTTACTTGAACAGCTGATCCATCTTCTGCAGGCGCTTGATATCCTGCGTCTTCTGCAGCAAATCCTTGCTTTGGTAACTCGTCACCACTTGGAGCCTCCAATTTCACTTGTTCTCCCTTTTCATTAGTTAAGGTATCTGTAATTGGATTGAAAGTTAAATCTCCAGCTATCGCTAATGCAGTTACTAGTTCTGGTGAAGCCACAAATGCATAGGTATTTGGGTTTCCATCAGCTCTTTTGGCAAAGTTTCTGTTGAAGGAATGAACAATCGTATTCTTCTCTCCTTTTTCTGCACCAGGACGTGCCCACTGACCAATACAAGGCCCACAGGCATTTGAGAATACAGTTGCACCAATGGAATCAAATGTTTGGATAAATCCGTCTCTTTCAATGGTATATCTAACTAATTCTGAACCTGG
>JBEBDG010000062.1:0-10932 GCA_041157165.1 Bacteroidota bacterium | reverse complement strand
ATAGCCGAAGCCGGAGGATTTATGATGATGGAAGATGGCATTAAAATGGAAACCATTTTTGGCGATGGAAGTGCTCAGCAGTCAGGTTTTTTAGGCAGTTTACTCAACGCAGGAAAGCGTGTGTTAACGGGAGAAAGTTTATTCATGACCGCCTTTCAAAACCAAGGTTATGGCAAGAAAAAAGTATCTTTTGCTTCGCCATATCCTGGCAAAATCATTCCCATCGATTTAAAAGAATACAATGGCAAATTTGTTTGTCAAAAAGATGCCTTCTTGTGTGCGGCGAAAGGTGTGTCAGTCGGCATTGAATTTTCCAAAAAAATAGGTCGAGCTTTATTCGGTGGAGAAGGTTTTATCATGCAAAAAATAGAAGGCGACGGTTTAGCCTTTATCCATTCAGGAGGAACGTTGGCTAAAAAAACCTTGGCACCAGGCGAAGTTATGCGCATAGATACGGGATGCGTGGTTGGTTATACCCAAGACGTAGATTTTGATATTGAATTTGTAGGTGGAATCAAAAACACGTTATTCGGCGGCGAAGGAGTATTTTATGCTACATTGAGAGGCCCTGGGACCGTGTATATTCAATCATTACCATTTAGCCGACTAGCTGGCAGAATCTTAGCTAACGCTCCTTCTATGGCAGGCGGAGGAAAGGAAGAGGGTAGTTTATTGGGCGGATTGGGTAGAATAATGGATGGGGATAATTTTTAATTGATTTAAGTAGAGACGCACGGACGTGTGTCTGTACTACGACAGGCAGATGGCGTCTTTCCCCTAAAAAAAATTTAATAATGAAATCTGCAAGCAATAATAAATAAATCAGGGTTCAAATAATTGAATACCAAACGATGCTCTTTGTTTATTCTCAGAGACTTAAATCCAGATAATTCATATTTCAGAGATTCAGCTTTCGCCAAAGCGGAATCTGAATCTCTTGAAATTTCCTTTAACAAATCATTGATTTTCTTAAGTAATTTCCTATCCTTTTCTTGCCAGTATTGATAATCTTCCCAGGCTTGCTTGCTGAAAATTAATCGCATAAATCGTCCACATTATTGATGATGGTTGAACCTTGGGCATCTTCAATAGAGGCTAATAAATGTTCCCTATTTGCTTTAGTAGAAAGTAAATATTGGGTTTCTTTAATAGAATTATATTCTTCCAACGAAATCATCACAACTGCTTGGTCATTACTACGACTCATAATAACCGTTTTATGATCTTGAGTGATTTGGTCAAGGTATTTTTTCATATTATTTCGAAAATCTGACATATTAGTGACTACCATAATGAACATAATTAAGTACATACAAATGTAACTATTTATGTTCATTTTTTTAATATGTCAAATATAATAAGAATCAAAAATGAAAGCAAAACTCATCAGAGGATTATCAAAATCTTGATAAAATGATGGATGGGGAACATTTTTAATTGGGAAGAGAGAAAACTTTGTGCCTTTGTGTTAAAACAATCATACCATTTTAACACAAAGGTCACAAAGCCCTCCAGAAGCAGGATATCTTAAAAAATTAAATTTTAACAATCACATTTTCGAAAATCAAATTGCCTTCTTTATCCACGTCCATCAAGACGGCGGAGTCTTTTTGCACTTTACCGGATAAGATTAATTTAGATAATTCGTTTAAAACCGCACGTTGCAAAAGTCTTTTCATTGGTCGACCACCATAATTCGGATCATAGCCATCTTTTGCCAATTTAGAAAGTGCCTCCTCTGTTGCATCCAAGGTGATATTTTGTTCCGATAAGCGTTTCTGCACCTCTTTGAATTGTATGCCCAAGATTTGACGTGCATGACTTTCAGTCAATGGTTCAAATAAGACTACCTCATCTACACGATTCAAGAATTCTGGACGAACTTGCTGTTTCAACAAGGCCATTACCTCTTCTTTGGTTTCATCTAAGACAATCTGGTTATTCCAACCTTCCATTTCCGACATCTTTTCTTGTATCAAATGAGAACCAATATTAGAAGTCATGATGATGATTGTATTTTTAAAATTGGCGGTTCTACCCTTGTTATCAGTTAATCGACCTTCGTCTAATACCTGCAACATGATGTTCCACACATCTGGATGTGCCTTCTCAATTTCGTCTAACAAGACAACTGAATACGGTTTTCTACGAACGGCCTCGGTCAATTGTCCGCCTTCATCATAACCCACATATCCCGGAGGCGCACCAATTAGGCGGCTTACGGCATGACGCTCTTGGTACTCCGACATATCGATTCTTACAATCGCGTTTTCATCATTGAACAAATACGTTGCCAAGGCTTTCGCCAATTCGGTCTTACCTACACCCGTCGTACCCAAGAAAATAAAGGACCCAATGGGGCGTTTTGGATCTTGCAAACCAGCTCTACTTCTACGAACTGCATCCGAAACCACCTCAATCGCATAATCTTGTCCTGCCACACGCCTGTGCAACTCGTCTTCCAAGTGCAACAATTTATCCACCTCAGTTTGAAGCATTTTACTTACCGGAATACCTGTCCACTTCGCTACTACTTCCGCTACGTTTTCAGCTGTTACCTCTTCTTGCAACATACTTTCATCACCATGGGAAGCAGCTTGTAATTCTTTCAATTTATTTTCCGATTCAATTAAACGTCCGTATCGAATTTCGGCTACTTTGCCATAATCTCCCTGACGCTCAGCTTGCTCGGCTTCCAATTTCAATTTTTCAATCTTTTCTTTTTCTTCACGAACGGAATCCAAAACCGATTTCTCAGCCTGCCACTTGGCTTTCAAGGCATCACGCTTCTCCCCTAATTCAGCCAATTCACGCGTTAAAACCACCTCTTTCTCCTTGTTATTCTCTCTACGAATCGCCTCTCGCTCAATTTCCACCTGCATGATTTTACGTTGGATATCATCAATCTCTTCTGGAACCGAATCAATCTCTAATCGCATTTTTGCTGCTGCTTCATCCATTAAATCAATGGCTTTATCTGGCAAGAAACGATCTGAAATATAACGATTCGATAACTCAACAGCCGCAATAACGGCATCGTCTTGGATACGAACTCCATGGTGTAATTCATACTTATCTTTGATTCCACGAAGGATTGAAATTGCATCGGTTACATCGGGTTCTTCCACCATCACGGCCTGAAAACGACGTTCTAAGGCTTTGTCCTTCTCAATATATTTTTGGTATTCTTTTAGGGTAGTCGCACCAATGGCATGTAGTTCTCCACGAGCCAATGCTGGCTTCAATAAGTTAGCCGCATCCATGGCACCTTCTCCGCCTCCACCTGCACCAATCAAGGTATGTATTTCGTCAATAAACAAGACAATTTCCCCATCGGAATCGGTCACCTCTTTAATCACAGCCTTCAAACGCTCCTCGAACTCGCCCTTGTATTTGGCACCTGCGACTAATAAACCCATGTCGAGCGACATAATCGTCTTGCTTTTCAAGTTTTCAGGTACGTCGCCCGAAACAATTCGCTGTGCTAAACCTTCCACAATGGCGGTTTTACCTACACCAGGCTCACCCAATAAAATCGGATTGTTTTTGGTACGACGAGATAAAATCTGCAATACACGACGAATTTCCTCATCGCGACCAATCACTGGATCAATTTTTCCAGCTTTCGCTAATTCATTTAAATTCTTACCATATTTTTCTAAAGATTGGTAAGTACCTTCTGCGTGTTGATCGTTCACTTTTCTATTTCCTCTAAGTTCTTTAATCGCATTTTTAACAATTTCTACTTTTAAACCGGCATTTTTTAATAGTCCGGCTACCGAATCATTTCCAGCCACAAGAGCCAAAAACAATAACTCCACACTCACATAGGTATCTCCGAAGTCAGCTTTAAGCGAATCTGCTTTTTGCAAAACCGTATTCATTGAATTCCCCAAATAGGGTTGTCCGCCTGACACTTTTGGATAGGCATTCACCGTTTCTTGAACTTTAGACTGAATGATTGCAGGATTCACCCCTATCTTCTTCAATAAAAATTCAATGGTTTTGGTATCCTCTTTTAAAATGGCTTGCAAGAGATGTCCCGACTCAATGGCCTGTTGGCCATTAGAGGCAGCAATCTCTACGGCTTGCTGGATCACTAAACCAGCCTGACTGGTATAATTGTTTGGATTCATGGTTCATCTATTTTGCACAAGATTCGCACAAATACATCACCAAACTATTATTTCGGAAATTTTGACTTATTATTTTTTGAAAACAATTAAAAAATGCGCCATTTTGGCGCATGTACGGCTATTTTGGCCCAAAATGTAGATGTACTTCCTTTTCAAAATCATCTAAGGCTTTTTTCAATTGGACTATTTCAAATTCAAATTGATCAAAATCACAAACCTTTGCTTTCATTTCAATGATTTCACAAATTCGGTTTACTTCTATTGCTCCTAAAGTACCCGAATTTCCCTTTAAGGTATGTAATTCCGACTGAACGCTCTTACAATTATCGTTCAAAAAGGCCGTTTCTGCCTCGGAAATTTGTCCCCTCGCTTCATCTATAAACTCTTCCAACATTCCCAGCACAAAACTCACTTCTCCACCTACAGCCTCTTGCAAAGATTGTAAAACAGCTCGATCAAGGACTATAGATTGATTGACCTCTCTCGGCTTCGCAGGCTCAGCCACCCCCACCTTCATGAAGGAGGGTGAAGGGGGAGGTTGACTTCCGATAATAGTAGCTATTTTATCAATCAACTGCATTGCCCGAATTGGCTTTGCCAAATAATCATCCATGCCGGCGGCTAAAAATCGTTCTCGATCTTCTTTCATGGCATAGGCTGTCATGGCAACAATGGGTGGTAAATTTTTGAGCGACAATGATTTTAAATGTTGAGTAGTTTCCATTCCATCCATACCAGGCATCTGGATATCCATTAATACCACATCAAAAGAATGTTTCTTTTGTAATTTTGCAATTGCCTCTTGACCAGAATTAGCAGTTTCAACTACACAGCCAGCTTTTTTCAAAATTTCAGTTGCTACTTTCCGATTGGTTGCATTATCGTCGACTAATAAAATTTGTGGAATAACACTTTGCAATGTATTTTTAATTTCAAAGCTAGCATCTAATACCTTTTTCTCTTTTACCAAAGCAGGATTCCCAATTTTTAATTCCATCGTGAACCAAAAAGTACTTCCCTTCCCTTCCTCTGAAAACACGCCAACCTCACCATTCATCATTTTTGTCAATTCTTTAGAAATGGCAAGTCCTAAGCCGGTTCCTCCATGAACTTTTTTAGTAGAATTGTCTAGTTGCTGAAAAGTATTAAATAATTTTTGAATATTCTCCTTGCTTATCCCAACACCTGTATCTGTAACATCTACTCGAATGCTTACCAAATCGCCCTTTTGTTTTAATAATTTAGCTCTAACTGATACTTCTCCATTTTCCGTGAATTTAAGGGCATTGGATGTTAAATTTGATAAAATTTGAAGAAGTCGTGTTTCATCTGCTAGTACAATTTTAGGTAAGCGTTCATCTAAATGGTAGATTAATTTATTTTTTTTCTGGTAGGCCACTTGAGAGAATAAGGCCAATAAACGATCAAAAATATCTTCAAATACAACATCGACAGGCTGAAGCATCATTTTTCCAGCTTCAATTTTAGCTAAATCTAAAATATCATTTAAAATATGAAGAAGAGTTTCCGATGATTTTTTTATGGTTTGTACATAATCTTGTTGTTCAGCCTCTAAAACGGTTTCACTTAATAAATCGATCATTCCAATGACTCCATTCATTGGGGTCCGAATTTCATGACTCATATTGGCTAAAAATTGCTCCTTTACCTTGAGCGAATGCTCTGCATGTTCCCTTGCCTCTACCAACTCTTTCTGGTTTTTCTTCAAATCAGAAATATCTCTTGCAATACCCGATACCTCTTCAATATTTCCATTTTCAAGAAATATTGGATTCAAATAAACCTCTAACCATGTTTCCTCCTCATTTGAAGTAGATAATTTAATTTCAAAATGTTGCTTAAATCCTCTAAAAGCTTGTTTGTACCTTTCTTCCAAACCTCTTCTCTCGGAAGATTCTATTAATTGAAATCCTAATTTTTCGGTACTAAAATTTATTTGAGGCTCTGTATTTAATCGATTTCGTAATAAATCAGCATAATCATGATTAAAACTTGTAAGGAACATTCGTTTATTTACCGACCACATTAAGTGAGCACTACCTTCAAAGATGGCATTTAAACGAGCCGTTTCTCTTGCCAAAGCTGCTTCGGATTGCTTTCTAGCAATCGCCAATGCGACTTGACCAGAAATAAAATCCAATAATTCTAAATCCCTCTTTTCGTATTTATTGGTACGTTCATATGATTTAACACCAATGATTCCTGTTACACGATCTCCTATACGTAAAGGCACACAAAGCATCACCTTGGGTACAACACCATACAAATAAATCTTCTTTTCTTTAGCTAATTGATGGATATCGTCGTCATGTAAAATCAATGGCTTATTGGCCATAATGGCGTATTCCGTCAATCCATTCCCTAATTTTCTTTTGGTAAAATGTACTCTTGAATTAAAATACTCATCAATGTAATAAGGAAAATATAAATAACTTTTCCCAGGATCATATTGGGCAATGAAGAAATTTTTTACATCAATTACCTCACCCAATTCTTTGTGAATATTGGCATATAAATCATCTAAATTGGATGAATTGACTGTAACTTGTGCAATGGATGCAAATAATTTGGATGCTCGTTCTGCCCTAATTTTAGCTGTTGAGTCATGCAAAATACACCTAAATGCGGTAGGGATTCCTTTTTCAAATCGACATGAAACAGAGCCACTAATGTATAACCTTCGACCATCTTTTCTACGAACTACTCCTGTGTACTCATCGATTGTTTCACCTTTCGCGATTCGATCAAACTGTTCGGTCGTTTGGTGGGCAAATTCTGGATGAAGGATATCTTGAAATTTCAATTCCCTTGCCTCCTCTTGAGAATATCCCAAGGTTTCGCTCCATGCCTTGTTAACAAACAAGAATCGACCTGAAGCCCCAATAATTTGAATTAAATCATTGGTGTTATCTATTAAATCTTGTAGTTGCGCATTAGAACGATTTAATGCTTCGGTTACCTTTTTTTTCTCAGAAATATCCTCTCCGATAACACTCAAGTACTTTTCTTCATCAATCTCAGAAACGATTGTTGATTTCACCTCAACCCACTTTATTTGCCCATTTTTAGTCACATAGTCTCTTTCACGTTCTTCAAACAATCCACCCGAGTCGATTGCTTTCGAGAAAGACGTCCTCCGCACCTCCTGGTCATGAATTGGTACTAATGTCGTAAAAAAGTCTTTCCCATTTAACTCATTTTCAGGATATCCTAACAATTGATGTGTATAAGAATTAGCAAAAACAATTTTACCGTCCAAAGCCATAATGATCCCAAAAATCTTCAGACTTTCTACCGTTTGAATGACATTTTGGAGAGAGAGGGCCATGGGGAGAGTTGAAAGTTGAAAGTTGAAAATTTATTGTTTTAATAGAGAATTTAAAGAATGTAAATTTAACAAATTTAATTTATCAATTATAACTCTCAACTTTCCACTTTCAACTCTCAACTTTCAACTTTCCACTTTCAACTTTCAACTCTCAACTTTCCACTTTCAACTCTCAACTTTCAACTTTCAACTCTCAACTTTCAACTTTCAACTCTCAACTTTCAACTTTCCACTTTCAACTTTCAATTCTCAACTTTCATCTTTCAACTACAAATATCCATAACTCCCAATTAAATCGTACCTTTGCCTCATGCAACAAGTTCGTGCCAAGAAAAATTTAGGTCAGCATTTTTTAAATGATTTGGGAGCTGCCCAAGCGATTGTGGATGGCTTACAACCAGAGGGGAGATACAAAGAGGTATTAGAGATTGGTCCGGGAATGGGCGTTTTAACCCAATTTTTGGTAAAAAAGACAGAATACACCACTCATTTGATTGAAATTGATACTGAATCGGTTGCTTACCTTCGAAAAAATTACTTGGAATTTACGGGTCCTCGATTAATTGAAGGAGATTTTTTAAGGTATCCTTTGGAAAAGATTTTTGAGGATCGCCCATTTGCAATTGTAGGTAATTTCCCTTATTTCATTTCTACACAGATCTTCTTTCGAATTTTAGATTACAAAGATCAATGTGTCGAAGTTGTGGGTATGTTGCAAAAAGAAGTAGCCGTTCGTTTAGCTGCTAAACCGGGTAACAAAGATTATGGCATTTTAAGTGTGCTTTTGCAAGCTTATTATGATATCGAGTACCTTTTTTCCTTGGGTCCTGAAGTATTTACCCCACCACCAAAAGTAAATTCTGGTGTCATTCGACTCAAACGCAACTTTGATAAAAAATTAGATTGTGATCCAAAGAAATTCAAATCTTTGGTAAAAATGGCCTTCAACCAACGCAGAAAAACACTTCGCAATGCGCTTAGAGCCGTTCAGTTGCCAGATCATCCATTATTAAGCAAACGAGCGGAACAACTAAGTGTGGCGGATTTTGTAGAATTGGTAAATTTGATGCCAGAATTATAGTAATTCTGTATCTATTTCCATAAAATCTGCAACAAGGGGAATCCAATACTGATTCACAAAATTGTTATGCAATGGGTGATTTGAATATGCATCATAAATTTGTAATGTTTGAAATTCCATTGAAAAATAATATTCAAAACTATTTTTTGGACTTATTTGTTTAAAAACTTGCATGTTCACCACTCCAGGTATAACCTCTAAACCCTTCAACGCCTTCAAAAATTCAGACTTTTCAAGATCAGTAACTTCCGACTTAAAGACAAACATTCCTGCATGTATCATAATATTCTATAATTTCTTAAATTCTTAGTTTCTTCGATTCTTAATCCACACACTCCATCATTAACAACATCCCACTTTCATAAGAGATTTCAACTATTCCATCGGCAATTGTTTCATTTGAAGAGCTCGTTAAAATTCCTAGTGCCAATTGCTCATGATTGAGTTCGTATTTCAATCCTGAACTTTTGACTTGATAGGCTTCCCCAAGAGGCATTATGGAAAGAGATGTTCCTTTGGGATACCATTTATTGAAAGTCTTTGGCAAAGGATAAATAACTGAATAATCATCAATCATGACCACTTTCATACGTTCGGCCATTCGTTTCAAAGAATGGAAATTATTCAAGGTATGATCCATTCTCCTTCCGGTTGCCCAAACGATATTCGCTGCAGGGTATCCCTTTTCCTCCAAATACATCAAGGCCTTTTCTAAATCTGTATATTCTTGATCCGGGGTATGAATTTTTTGAAATGGATAATTAATTAAATCTTCATCGATGTCATGTAAATGATCAAAATCTCCTAACCAAACATCTACCTTTACTCCTAATTCTAAAACCCGTTTAATGGCACCATCCAGTACTACAACAGTAGGTGACCATTCGAGTAATTGTCCCAAAATTTCCATCGAACATGCCTCGCCGTTCGCAATAATTAACGCGGGTTCTTGTTTTTCACGAATGATATGGTGAGATGACATTAGACCTTAAAATCTGATTTTCCTCCTGATTTACGAATTAACCTAGTTTCTTGAATAACGATTCCTTTTGAAACCGATTTACACATATCATATATGGTTAGGGCTGCAACCGATGCCCCTACCATTGCTTCCATTTCCACTCCTGTCTTTGCTTCTAATCGACAAATGCATGTAATTTTTAAAGATTCATTTTGAACATCAATAGCAATTTTACAAGATTCCAAACCCAATGGATGGCACATCGGGATTAAATCGCCAGTTTTTTTTGCCGCCATGGTACCCGCTATAATGGCTGTTTGAAGAATTCCACCTTTTTTATTCTCCCAACCTGCTTTCTCAAATAAATCAATATTTTCTTTTCCTAACCAAACGATTGATTGTGCCTCTGCCTCTCGAAGCGTAACACTCTTGGTACCTACATCCACCATTCCAGGCTGATTATTTTCTGAAACATGACTAAATTCTGTTTTCATTCAATTGGGGGTCTAATTGATCGAGTAATATGGGTGTTATGAAAAATTCGGTTAAAGTTGCAAAAATTATGGTTATCATTCCAAATAATCCCAAATTTGAGATGGCTTGAAAATCCGAAAAATAAGTTACTTCCAAACCTGCCATTAATAAAAAAGAGACAAATAACATGGCTTTCCCGCATGTTAATAAAGTGGAGCGAATAGGTAATTTATCTTTATTTCGAATTAATAAATAATGAGTCAAAAAGTGGATGGTATCGTCGATGCTAATTCCAAAAATTACCACTAAAATCAATGCATTGGCTGGACTAAAGGGTATCTCAAATAGCGAAATAATGCCTAATAAAATGATTAGCGGAATGATATTGGGAATTAGACTGATGAATATAAATTTAAATTTTTTGAATAAAATGGACATAAGTAATGAAACCACAAGCAAATCACCAAATAAGCCCCAAAATATATCCCGACGAGAGCTCTTATTTGATTGATCCAACACATGTCCAAATCCGGTATAAGAAACATTAACTGGTAAAATCTTTTCTATTCTATTTTTTATTTGAATTTCTTCTTCTTCCATTCGCTCACTTCCGAAATCTTTTATTTTTCCGGCAAAATAAAATTCTTTCTTACCTTCTAAATTGAAAAAAGGAACTTCCGTTCTTTTGGAAATTTCTCTTAACAAAAATTGTAATTTTTGTTCTGTATCAGGTAGTGCAAAAAATATTTTATTCCCCTGATGAAGTAAATAATTTGCATATTTTACTTGGAAGACAATTGAATGAACATCACTAAAATTAGCATTCTCAACCAATTCATTTTCAATTTTTTCTAAATTTTTCAAGAATGCCAAATTAATTTTTTCATTCGAATTAATACAAGTCAAAACAAATTCAAATGGTTTTAAATAG
>JBEBDG010000061.1:0-10963 GCA_041157165.1 Bacteroidota bacterium | reverse complement strand
GCTCAACAACATTTGAATTTTTACCAAGATTGCCTCCGTCATGTCTAAAAAACTCAGTATCATAACGATTACCTACCAAGCTGCTTTGTTCATCGAACGAACAATTCAGAGTGTGGTGTCCCAAAAGGGTTTTGAGCACGTAGAGTATTTATTAATTGATGGACTTTCGAAAGATCAAACAATGGAAATTGTGCAGCAATATGCGCTCCATTTTGATCTCATCATTTCGGAAAAGGACCAAGGAATTTACGATGCCATGAACAAAGGGATTCAATTGGCTACTGGTGAGTATTTACTTTTTATGAATGCTGGTGATACCTTTTCAAATTCCGATACGCTTTTTAACATTTTACAGGACTTGGAAAAAAAGCCTGACGTATTGTATGGTGAAACCCAATTTACAGATTTGAATGGTACTATTTTAGGGATTCGGTCTGAGTTAACTCCACAGGTCTTACCTAATCGTGCAAGCTGGAGAGATTTTAAATGGGGTATGGTCATTTGTCACCAATCTTTCATTGCCAAAAAATCAATAGCACCACTTTTTAATACCAATTATAAGTTAAGTTCAGATGTAGATTGGGAAATCAAGTGTCTTAAAAATGCAAAAAATAGTATCAAAACAGATTACCCCATTGCAAATTATCTAACCGGTGGAGCCTCTGTAAATAATTTGAAAAAATCTTGGTCTGAAAGATTTGATGTCTTGAAAACACATTTTGGATTATTCCCTACAATTATCAATCACCTTTTTATTATCTTTAGAGGTTTGCTCTTCGCAATTAAGAAAAAAGGAAAATATTGGTAATTTGCTAACATGAAAAAGTTAGTTTTATTTTTTTTCATTTCATGCATTGCCTTCTTTTTAGAGGGTCAAAAATTTCACCTTCGTTCAGGAGTTGGTTTGAGTACCTTGCATTGGTATGAAAACCAAGTTACGGCAAACTTTGCCATCCAATTAAATTATCAGAAAAAGAATTCACCACTTTTATTTTATGGCGACCTGAAAACTTTAGGAAATGTCATTGATACCAAAGTAGATCCCGCTAAGTATGAATTTATTCCGCAGACTCCCTCCAACTCCCAATATATGTATCCCTCATTAGACGTGAATCAATTGAGTTCCTATTACAGAGGAGGAAGCATGGAGGTTGGTATTCAATTCAATCAACGTAAAAAAATTACCAAACCTCATTTTTCACCAGAGCTTAGTTTATACAGCATTTCCTTTGCCAGAAAAATATCTTCAGATAAAACCAATTATGTAGAAGAGGAAAAATATGCATTGCATGGACTCACTGGTGGAGTAGGAATTCATTTTCCTGGTAAAACTAAATTTAGTTTTAAATCTAAATTGTTTTTACCAGTTTATACTAATTTTATTTTATATGGTAGATATGTTGGAATACCTTATGAATCCAGCAATCAAGAGAATAATTTATGTTACAGAAATGCGGCAGAGATTTCCTTTAAGAAATTCAATATCGTATTGGAATATGACATCATCAATTTAGGCAAATCGGAGAATATTAAATCAAAAACCATTCCATCTTCCCAAAGTAAGATTGCATCTTTGTACTTCAATTACCTCTTCTAAATTTGCCTTGAAAAAATACTTCCTTTTCCTGCTATCTTGTCTCAATTTTCCCCTGGTTTCACAAACTATTTCTAAGGAACTTCCGGAGGTAGTTGTACAATCTTTTGAAAAAAAAAGGAGTTTATTTTCCAATCCAGATGCATTGCAAATAGTCGATTCCATTCGATTTAAATTAAATTCCAATCAATCTTTCGTGCCCGTTTTAAATACTACGGCTGGGGTCAAAATGGAGGAACGCTCGCCAGGCAGTTACCGGCTGGCCATTCGCGGAAGCTCTTTACGTGCACCATTTGGCGTTCGAAATGTGAAAATTTATTGGAACCAAATTCCATTGACCGACGCGGGAAACAATACCTATTTTCAAATTATTGATCCAGAATTATTCCAGCAAGCCCTGGTAATCAAGGGTCCAAGTGGCGGTTTATATGGAGCCGGTACAGGGGGTACACTACTCCTATCCTCTCCAACCTATAATCAACATTTAATTGCCAATCAACACCATTACAACAGTTTGGGTGGTTACAAACAATCTTGGGATATTCAACTAGGAAAATCAATCCAACAACAACATCGAATTTTTGCCTCCTATACCCACCAAAAAGGGTACCGAGAACAATCTGATGTAGAAAAGCTTTTCCTTCATTATCAATACCACCAAAATTTTGGAAACAGTGGCAGCTTAGATTTTTTAAGCTATTATGGCAATTTAAGTTACCAAACACCAGGTGGGTTAACACTGGCACAATTTGTAGCCAACCCCAAGCAGGCGCGACCAGGTGCAGGTACGAGTAAAGGGGCGATCGATCAAAAAGCTACTTTTTATTTAAATACCTTTCAGGCAGCTCTTTCGGTAGCCAATCAATGGAATGAACATTGGGCATATCGCCTATCGGCTGGATATCAACAAAACGATATCAAAAATCCAACAATCCGAAATTACGAAATCAGAAACGAACCCAATTTTCATTCCAGAGGAGTTTTACAATACAAAAGCAGATCTAATTGGGGAAATTTCAGTACAGATTTAGGCTATGAATTTCTTTCTGGCGATTTTAATAGCCAAACATTTCAAAACAATTTAGGAGAAAAAGGCAATTTACAAATTGAACAAAATGCCCATATCCAACAATATACCTATTTCGTGCAGAGCGATTTACAAACCCAAAACAATTGGTACCTCACCCTTTCAGGAAGTATTAACCATTTGGCCACAGGCATACAATCTTCAGAAACCATTTTTTCGCCACGCTTTTCATTGGTTAAAAAATTCAATACACACCATAGCCTGATGGCTAAAATTGCCCATGGTTTTTCGCCACCCAGTATTGCTGAAATCAGACCCTCAACCAGTGTGTTGAATCCGGATTTAAAGGCCGAAAAAGGATGGAATCATGAAATCTCGTATCGAGGACAATTTGCTAAAATCAATTGGGATGCTACCATGTATTGGTTTGAATTGCAAGAAAGTATCTCACTACGAAGGACGGCAGATGGTGCCGATTATTTTGTAAATGTGGGCAATACGCGTCAGAAAGGACTTGAACTGAGCATCAATTACTTGGCCTCAAAGCGTTTTTCTATTCATTCAGCAAGTACTTTTCAAGATTTTAAATTCGTAAATTATACTGCAGGTAGTACTAATTATGCTGGGAATCAATTGACGGGTACGGCTCCTTACAGCCAATCTTTTTTTGCGCAAGCAAAAATTTCAAAGAACATTACCCTGATGCCGCAATTCCTTTTTACCGATAAATTATTTTTAAATGATGCTAATACCGATCAATTACCTGCTTATAGGTATTGGAATTTAAAGGCCAATTTTGACCAAGTTTTTGGAAAAAAAATCTTTAGCCTTTGGCTAAATTTAGATAATTTAATGGACGAACGAAATGTTTCGGGCCCAGATTTAAATGCGGTCGGAGGGCGATATTACAATCCTTCTGCGGGTAGAAATTTTACAATTGGCACTCGAATTCAGTGGTAATGAACAAAAAAGAGCGCATACTGGCTTTAATCAATTATTTCTCTGACAATTTTCCAGAGGCGGAAACCGAATTACAGTATAGCAACCCATTTGAGTTATTAATTGCTGTCGTACTTTCAGCCCAATGCACCGACAAGCGAATCAACCAAGTAACGCCCAAATTATTTGCCCGTTTCCCAGATGCCAAAGCACTCTCTGAAAGTTCGGTGGAAGAAATTTTTTCCTACATTCGTTCGGTATCATACCCGAATAATAAGGCAAAGCATTTGTTGGGATTGGGACAAAAATTAATGGATCAATTCAATGGAGAAGTACCTGAAAAACTAGAAGATCTCCAAACTTTACCAGGCGTTGGAAGAAAAACAGCGAATGTGATTGTATCGGTCATTTACAATCAACCGGCTATGGCAGTGGATACGCATGTATTTAGGGTATCTCATCGCTTAGGACTGGTTCCCAAAACAGCAAAAACACCACTCTTGGTGGAAAAGGCCTTGGTAAAACATATTCCAGATGAGGTCATCCCTAAAGCTCACCATTGGCTTATTTTACATGGCCGTTATGTTTGTGTAGCCAGGAAGCCTCTATGTGAACAATGTAAAATTTCGGAATTTTGTCAGTATTTCGACAAAAACAAATTGAATAAATGAGTCAATTAGAAATAGTAGGTGTTATATTATCTTTGTTAGGAGTTTTTTTTACCTCCCAACAGAAAATCATTGCCTGGTATTTTAACATGGCTGCCTCTATGGTTTATGCTTATGTTTTTTATAAAGCAAGATTATTAGCAGATGCCGAATTACAAGTATTTTTTATTGTATCGGCGATTTATGGCCTTGTTCGATGGTCGAGATTGGAGTCGAAATGGAAGCCTTCAAGCATTAATTCAAAATCTGTATTTTTTGGCATTCTTTTCTGTTTAGGAGCAGGCTTAGCAATAGGCGAAATCCACCAAACCTTCACAAGTTCGGTTTCTTATCCTTATTTCGATGGTATCCTAACGGCAGGATCTATTTGGGCTACCTATTTGGCTGCACAACAAAAACGAGAAAATTGGTTGGTTTGGATTGTAGTGGATACGCTCTATGTGATGATGTATTGTTCCAAAAATCTTTACCTAACGGCGGGATTGTATGGCATTTTTATCTTCTTGGCCTGGAGAGGCTGGAGGAAGTGGAAAGTTGAAAGTTGAAAGTTGAGAGTTGAGAGTTGAGAGTGGAAATTTAATTTTTAACTTTCAACTCACCACTTTCCACTTTCTCTAGGTACTCCACCAATTTATCTTTTGCCAATGAGAGAGCGATTGCCAATGCATAGGAGGCCACAACAGAGCCTAGGGCTGAACCTTCTTTTGACTCATCTTTTTCCTTTGCTTTTTTTTCTTTTTTATCTGAACCCGACAAGAGCGTGTATAATAAATAACCACCTGCAAGCACACCTCCGGCAAGAAGTATTTGTCCACCTCTTACTTTAGCGGTTTCTTTAATGTCAGAAATTGTCTGTGTAATTTCTTCTTGGTAAGATTGCGCCTTCGCCTCTAAAGCTTCTCTATTTGGTTTCTGACTCATGATCGGTTGAACTTATAAAATCTTCTGTGCGCTCTTCGAAATCTGATTTTTCGAACGTATTTTGTTTTTTGAATGACCAAAACAATCCCCCACCGATGACCAAGCTAAAAATACTCATGATTAGAAAGCCCAAATAGGAACTTTCCAGGTATTCATTAAGCGCAAAGGCAATGGTTAAGAGAATAAACAAAAAAGCAATTCCGAGGGCAAAAGCGGCAAAGATGAATTTAAAAATCTTAATTAATAATGCTTCTAGTGCCTCTTGGATATCCAGTTTGATGATTTCAAATTGGGTTTTGAGGTAATTTGTCAATAAATCAAATAAACGGTTATTGTCAAAAAAGCCCATTATTTTTGCTTCAATTTAGCCTCTATGGAATGTTGTGTGTGTGGAACCAAACGCAAACGTTCTTTTGCAATCAATTTACCGGTCTCGATACATACACCATAGGTACCATTTTTGATACGCATCAAGGCTTTTTCAAGATTTTGAGCAAATTTTTGTTGGCGACCAGCAAGCTGATGAAGGTTTTCTTTTTCGGCAGTATCAGCACCATCTTCCATAACTTTAGAGTTACCAGAAGTATCATCTGTACCGGAATCATTCTTTTTACGAATCGCTTCCATCAAATAGGTTAATTCTGCTTTGGTTTCCTCTAATTTTTTTAAGATAATGTCCTCAAACTCTTTTAATTCATCTGCAGAATAGCGTTGTTTTTCTTCAGTTGCCATAACCTGGTAATTTTTAATGATAATGTAGAACAAATATACTTATAAGTTGAAAGTGAAAAGTGGAAAGTGGAAAGTTTTTTTAAAATTTAATTTAACTCCCACCTCTCCACTCTCCACTTTCCACTTTTCACTTTCAACTCTCCACTTTCAACTCTCAACTTTCAACTCTCCACTTTCAACTTTCAACTCTCAACTTTCAACTCTCAACTTTCAACTTTCAACTCTCAACTTTCAACTTTCAACTCTCAACTTTCAACTTTCAACTCTCAACTTTCAACTCTCCACTTTCATCCTCTCTTCCTAATCCGAATATTGATAAATTCGACAAAAACAGAAAAGGCGATGGCAAAGTAGAGGTACCCTTTCGGGATGGCGCCAATTTGGTTTCCTAGGATGCTAAGTTCTGAATTATGGGAAGCTTCTGCGATGAGCATGAAGCCAATCATAATGAGAAATGAGAGACCTAGGACTTGCAAAGAAGGGTGGTTATTGACAAAATCTCCAACAGGTCCGGAGAAGGCCATCATGATGATAGCCGAAAGAACGACTGCGATGATCATGATGAGCAGTTGGTCGGACAAACCGATGGCTGTCAGGATGGAATCGATGGAAAAGACCAAGTTGATAATGGCAATTTGAATGATTACATTGGCCATTTTGGTGGTAGCCTTGGGTTTTTCCATGGGGTCGAGGGGTGATTCGCCGCCTTCTATTTTTTCAAAAATTTCATTAGTAGCCTTGTAAATGAGGAAGAGTCCACCCACAAAAAGGATGATTGCTTGTCCGGAGGGAGCTGCTTTCACCAACTCATAATCCAAATGTGCAAAAGGTTTTTGGAGGGATATGAGAAAAGAGATTCCAAACAGGAGGATGATACGAAAAACCATGGCCAAGAGGAGTCCGATATTTCGTGCTTTTCCTCGCTCTTGTGCATGTAATTTAGAAGAGGCGATGGAAATGAAAATGATATTATCAATCCCGAGAACTATTTCTAGGAAAGTGAGGGTGATTAGGCTGACGATGGCGTCTAGCGTAAAAATAGAGCTCATATAATTTTTCTTGCAAAGATGTTGGAATTCAAGCAGATAATCAATGAAGGGCAAAAAAAATCAAAAAATTGAACATTTTTTTAATCGTCGACTTGCACAAAATAAAAAAATCTACCATCTTTGCAGACCAATTCAACGGAATGGTCTAATAGCTCAGCTGGTTCAGAGCACCTGCCTTACAAGCAGGGGGTCCTAGGTTCGAATCCTAGTTGGACCACAATAATCCACCTCAAAAGGGTGGATTTTGTGTTTTTAGGGGGTTTCAATTAGTTTAATAAACAATTCTTGATATCCTTCCACATATTATTGGTAAATCCTGATAACTTTCATTACGTTTTAAATATATTTGTTAGATAATTTTTTAATCGTTTGAAAAATGAAAACGAACCTATTCCTTTATTGTCGAGGTTTCATTGGATTATTTTTCATCATTTTTGCGCACATGCAATCAGAAGCTCGTTTTTCGATCTTAAATCAAACCGATTCCAGCTCGTTTAAACAGTTCAAAGGGTCTATTTTGGATAGTAAAACAAAGAATGAACTCATCTTTGCAAGTATTACGATCTCTGGAACAACCCTTTCTACCATAAGCAACAGCGAAGGTAAATTCTCCATAAAAATCCCTTCAGAAAAGCTGAATGCTAGTCTAATCATTTCATTTTTAGGTTATAAAAATAAGCTGATTCCAATCAAAGATTTAAAGCCTGAGAAAAATATCTTGTATCTAGAACCCAGTAACACCATGCTTGAAGAAGTGGTGGTGAAAGTACGGGATGCCAAAAATATTTTTTCAGGGGTTTTGAACAATCGCCTCCAAAATTATGGGGATGACGCCTTGCAAATGACCGGTTTTTATAGAGAAACAATTCGAAAACGGCGTTCTTATGTCTCCCTTTCCGAATCCATTGTAGATATTCAAAAACTTCCCTTTTCCGTGGGTCCGCAAGACCAAATCAAACTTTTTAAGGGTCGAAAAAATGCCGACTATACCAAATTAGACACCGTACACTTTAAATTACAAGGAGGACCGTATTCTGCTTTATTCATTGATTTAGTCAAATATCCGAGTTTTATTTTTTCTGAAAATGCATTCGAATTATACGATTTTAATTTAGAGGAAATTACCTATATAAATGACAATCAAGTGTTGGTTTTGGCTTTCAAACAAAAACCTTCCTATGAAAATCCACTCTATTTTGGGAAAATGTTCATCGATGCAAAGAGCCTCGCCATCATCAGCGCTACTTTCCAATTAAATGTGGAAGATAAAATCAAAGCTGGACTTTTATTTACACGCAAAAAACCGAAAGGCGTGGATGTTTATCCCACCGAAGTACGCTATCAAATTAATTATCGACAACAGAATGGGAAATGGATTTTTGCCTATTCCCGTGGTGATCTGACTTTCAAATTAAATTGGGACAAAAGATTATTCAATACCGTTTATACGACCACCTTGGAAATGGCAGTAACGGATTGGAAAAAACAAGATGCCTTCGAAAATCAAAATACTCAAAAACTGAACTCGAATGTGATCATGTCCGATAAAGTTTCCAGTTTAGCTGATCCGGATTTTTGGGGAGAATACAATATCATAGAACCTGAAAAGTCTATTGAAACTGCCATCCGAAAAATTCAAAGAAAATCATTAAATGATCGATCGAATGATTAAGTAATACCATTTTCTTCCTTCAAATGCGACCACCTTACATTTAATAAACATGTGAATTTAAATGTATTACACTCAAATTTCATAAATTTTATTTCTTCTGCTTTTTAATTTCATTTAATTTGAAATGAAAATTTGGTTTTAAAAAGACTCAAAAATCATCTATCCGTATGAAAATGAATCTTCCATGGATTGAATCTCCCTTTTTCGAACAAATTATAGCCTCCAAAAACCTTAGCAAGGACGTAGAAAATATTGCAAGAGAATATCATACAAAAGGTTTTGCTGTGATTAAGAACGCTTACACTGAGGCAGAAATTGAACAGGTAAAACAAGAAATGGATAACAAGGGTTTTAATCCTGATTTTCCCTATGTACACCAAAGAGACGAGCGCCGTTGTCAAGACCTTTGGGATTACTCAGAACCTGTGCGACAATTTTCATGTAAAGAAAATATCATTTCCATATTAGAGACGCTTTACGATAGAGAAACCATACCTTTTCAAACCTTAAACTTTAAATTCGGCTCCCAGCAAAGAGCCCATTCAGATACCATTCATTTTAGCTCCTTACCAGCCCGCTTCATGTGTGGCGTTTGGGTAGCCCTTGAAGACATCAACGAAGAAAATGGTCCCCTATTTTATTACCCGGGATCACATAAAACCAAAGAATTTAATTTCAATGATTTTCGCGACGACCTATTAGACAATAGCTACGATAATTATATCCAATACGAAGACTTCATGGAAGAATTTCTAAAAGTCTCCCACTTTCAAAGAGAAATTTTTAAAGCTCAAAAAGGTGATGCCCTCATTTGGTCTTCCAATATCGTTCATGGAGGAATGCCAGTCTTAAAACAAGGGAGTACGCGCTACTCCCAAGTGACCCACTATTTTTTCAAAGATTGTATTTATTACCAACCCATGGGCTCAAATACCATTACAGGAGAATTGGCGATCCGACTAAATTTAAAAAATTTACGAACTAAAAAAGCGGAAAAATTTACCTATAATGGGTATGAAACCAAACTTATTCGCTCTTACCGTAGATTGTATCTCATTAATCATCATATTTTTTATCCAAGTATTTTTCGCTTTTTTACGGATATTATTTTTATCCTAAAAAACCATGGTATCAGTAAACTTTGGGGATTAGTTTCGAATAAATTAGGAATTAAAAAGAAAGTATAGAATTATACTTTTCTTATTTTAATTTTAAATAAATTAATATTACCTTTAGATTAAATCAAATTCTAATTATATCATGAAAAAATTAATCTTACCCCTATTTTTAGGAACCTTACTATTCACCTCTTGTGGAAGTAAAACTGAAACCAAATCTGCATTCAATCTTGATTCTACCAAAGCAGACATTGAGGCTTGGAATTTAAAATTTGAGGACATTGTAAAAAATAAAGATTCTGTTGGTTTTGCCAATTTATATGCAGAAGATGCAGTGCGCATGCCACCAAATGCTGCTGAAATAAAGGGAAGAACTAATATTCTAAAAAGTGTTGTGGAGCCCTTTAAAATCATAGGCTCAACTAATCTTACCATGGTCGATGCTTGGGGTGATGAAAATACTATTACGACAACTGGTACTTACGAGCACTTTTTACCAGATGGAAAATCAGTTGAAAAAGGTAAATATATGGGAACTTTCAAGCGTGTAGATGGTAAATTAATTTCAGTTAGAGATATCTGGAATTCAGATAATGCAGCTGCGCAATTGGGTAAATAAAAATGCCTTTCTGTTTGAAATTGAAATTCATTCAACAAAAAAGCCTTCAAAATTGAAGGCTTTTTTGTTGGGTTTATTTGAAAATCTTCCCTGCAAATTCGGAGAGATACACTCGCCAATTGGTCCAGGTATGTCCACCTTCACTCTCTCTGTAAATATACTTGAACGAATGCTCATCTAATTTTTTACGCATGGTCACTACACTTTCTATCAAGAAATCATCCTTACCACAGGCAATCCAATAAAGTGCTGGATTTGCTTTTTTCAAGGCTTCAATTTGTTGATCTCTTTTAGAAACATCTACTTTAATGCCAAATCGACTCAAATCAGCAAATCCCATACTCATCACACCGATATAACTGAATAAATTTGGATTCTCAAAAGTCGTATTGATGGTTTGCAATCCACCCATGCTTAAACCAGTTAAAGCACGGTTTTCTTTATTTTTCTTGACACGAAAATGGTTTTCAATATAAGGAATTACATCTGCCACTAAGCTCTTTTCAAACAACATACTTCCCATGCCACCTACCGGATTATCTGATGCAGGTAGTACTGGGGTAATTACATTGGCTGCAGCCTGAGTTGGATTTCCATTCGTCATTACCACAATCATCGGTTTTG
>JBEBDG010000060.1:0-11024 GCA_041157165.1 Bacteroidota bacterium | reverse complement strand
TAAGTGTGATGCTTGTTTTGGTGAAGGAAGAGTTTTAGAAGAAGAAATTATTCCTATTAAAATTCCTGCTGGTGTAGCCAACGACATGCAATTATCCATGTCGGGTAAAGGTAATGTTCCACCAAGAGGTGGAGTAGCAGGCGATTTATTAATTGTTATTGAAGAAGAAGAACATCAAGAACTAAAACGAGACGGCAATAATGTCATTTTTGACTTACACATAAGTTTTATTGATGCAGCATTAGGTACTTCTGTTGAGGTACCAACCATTGGAGGTAAAGCTAAAATATCCATTGAGGCAGGTACTCAAGGAGGAAAAATACTACGACTAAAAGGCAAAGGGATTAAAGAATTAAATGGGTATCAAACTGGTGACCAATTAATTCATGTAAATATTTGGACACCCAAAGCACTTAGCACTGAAGAAAAAGAAATATTGGAAAAACTAAAAGACTCCCCCAATTTTTTACCTAATCCTGGAAAATCAGATAAAGGATTTTTTGAGAAAGTAAAGGATATGTTTAGTTAGTTGAGAGGTAAGAGGTAATAGTTAATAGTTAAGAGGTAAGAGGTAATAGTTAAGAGGTAAGAGTTGAAAATTGAGAGGTTAAAGAAGTAATAACTTTCAACTCTCAACTTTCAACTATATTTTAATTCGTTTTTGCAATCTGTGCATTAAACATTGCCTCTAATTCAGCATATTGATTTGATGGTACATTATTTTCTTTCAAAGAACTAATCACCACATTCATTTCATATAAGGCCAACTGAATATCTCTTTGGTAATGTCCAATATCGTTAACAAAATAATAATTCAATGCTTTATTATTTCTTCTCACGATTGTATTTGCCATATCCATTGCTTTTTTCTGATCTTTACAAGCAAGGTAAAGTCCTACCATACTAGCAGAGAACTGGTCATATGGAATCACTTTGTTTGGCATGACTTCTTCCAAATGATCTAATACCTTTTTAGCAAGGGCAATTTTTCCTTCTCTAATCAATTGGTCGGCCAATCGATATACATTTAATCGAGCTGTAACGGTTGGAATTCCCAAATAGTAATCTCCATGATAATATATTTTATCATTATTAAGATTTCTCCAATACATTTTGTTTAGGAAATTGTTTGTCATGATTTCCGAGTTCACAAAGCCATCTTTTGCCCCAGATATTTTAAATGGCATAAGCCTGTAGGCATATCCTTCCAATTGCATGCTTTCTTTTAAACCTAAATATTGCTCACTAGGTAAGGTCGAAGCAAAATAAATAGGACGCTTCCAACCATCCAAAGCATTATTAGCAATGATTTCAAGTTGAATCAATTCACCTTTAAAAATACTTTTTGAAGGTAATTTCCATGCCAAATTGGTACCTAAAAATGGTGTAAAGTCTTTTGGAAACCACTTAGATGCTAAAACTTGAGATGCATTAACAGGTATGACCACCGAATCACATGGGAAGGTATTAATCATTTCACCAGATTGTGTTTGCGCTTTGATTCGCTGATCATCATTGCGTACCAACTCCAAATAATCCGGCAAAGACATAGCGGCAATACCTGGATTTTCATTGTACATAATTTGATCATTAACCCCTTCTAAAAACAAATCCTTATTTAATTTAATGGGTAATGCTTCCGATAAATAAGTTTTACGCTTCATTTGATCTATGTACCAATCGGTTCCCAGAAGAGATAAATTACATACACGAACATCTGTTCTGAAACCTTCCACTTCTTGTAAGTACCACAAAGGGAATGTGTCATTATCGCCACCTGTAAATAAAATAGCATTCGGTGCACAAGAATTCAACATATTTTTAGCGAAATCAATCTGATGGTATCTTCCACTTCGGTCATGGTCATCCCAGTTTTGTTCTGCCAAAATCACAGGAGCAGATAAACCCAAAATCGCTACTAGAGCCCATTTAACTGAAACTCCTTTCACTAATTTACTAATCCAATCATAAATTTGCATCACACCTAATCCTGCCCATATAGCTAAAAAATAAAAGGAACCCACATAGATATAGTCACGTTCACGCGGTTCACTAGGAGGAGAATTCAAATAAACGACTAAAGCTATACCACTCAATACAAACATCATGATAGTCACTAAAAAATCCTTTTCATTTTTATTATACAGAAGGTAAAATCCCAAAAGAACCAAAATGATAGGTAAAAAATAGTAATTATTCCTAGCCTTATTCTCTTTAAGGAGCTCTGGCATATTGGATGTATCTTCAAATGAGTTTATTGCCCAGGCATCCTGAAAATCGCTGGTACGTCCAACAAAATTCCACAGCAAATACCGCATATACATATGCCCCATTTGATGAGTAAACATGAATTTGAGGTTATCACCAAAGGTAGGCTTTTGTCCTGGAGGAATTCCCAGCATTTCCTGATACAAGGCCACGTGTTGACCTTGATTAGAATAAACCCTTGGAAGTAACATTTGCTGATCTTTCTGATAAACATATTTCGGTTTATAAGTATACACCTCATATTTACCATCCTTCATTTTATAAACGCCATCACCATTTTCAAAAGCCTCAATTTGTGCCGTATAAACAGGTCCATAAATCAAGGAACGCTCTCCATACTGCTCTCTTTTTAAATACTTTAAAAAATTCAAAATGTTAGAAGGATCGTTTTCATTAATTGGAGGATTATAACCCGAACGAACTAAAGCTACGGTATACGTTGAATAACCAATTAAAACAAATACCAGTGAAAACAAAGCCATATTCAAAAGCAATTTTTGCTTTTGATAAGAATAATAAATTCCAAAAATAATAGCTGCAATAAAGATAAATAAAAAGCTCAGCGCACCGCTTCCATAAGGTAAACCCAATGAATTAACAAAAAATAATTCAAATTTAAAGGCTACACTTGGCAATCCAGGAATAATACCTGAATTGATGATTCCCAAAATAACCAATCCAATGATACAAGCAACAAAACCTCCTTTGATGGTAGGAATAGCTTCTTTTTTAAAATAATATAATAAAGCTAAAGCAGGTAAAGTAACTAAGTTTAATAAATGGACACCTATTGATAATCCTACTAAATAAGCAATAAATAAAATCCATCGGTTAGCGGTTGCTTCATCCTCTTGTAATTCCCATTTGAAGGCAGCCCAAACTACAATGGCTGTAAAGAAAGACGACATCGCGTATACTTCAGATTCAACAGCCGAAAACCAAAACGTATCTGAAAAGGTATAAACCAAAGAACCGACAAAACCAGAAAATAACAACAAATAAGCTTCATTATTACTTAAATCTTGGAAATTCTTATTGAGAACCTTACGTCCAATCATAACGATTGTCCAATGCAAAAACAAAATTGTTAAAGCTGAACTAACCACTGAAAGCATATTCACCCAGAAGGCTACCTTCTCCACATTACCTAATGCCAATAAAGAGAACATTCTACCCAACAACAAAAACAAAGGAGCACCTGGAGGGTGTGGTACTTGTAATTTATATGCACATGCGATAAATTCTCCGCAATCCCAGAAAGAGGCAGTTGGCTCAACTGTAAGAGTGTAAGTAATGAGTGAAATGATAAATACCAACCAGCCAGTGAGGTTGTTCAAGCGTTTAAATGATTGCATAGTAATAAATTTGATGCAAATTAAGGTGTTTTAAACAATAAATAAGGTTAAATTTCGTTAATTAAACTGCTTTAAAAAACGTACGTCGTTTTCGGTAAAGAGACGTAAATCTTTGATTTGATATTTAAGCATGGTAATGCGTTCAATCCCCATACCAAAAGCGAAACCATTAAATTCTTTCGAATCTATCCCAACATTTTCCAAGACATTAGGATCTACCATTCCCGCTCCAGCAATTTCAACCCAACCAGCTTGCTTACATACATTACAACCTTCACCCTTACAAATCAAACATGTAATATCCATTTCGGCACTTGGTTCGGTGAAAGGAAAATAAGAAGGGCGAAAACGAACCTTCGTATCTTTACCAAACATTTCTTTAGCAAAGTGGTATAAGGTATCTTTTAAATCTTTAAAGCTTACCTTATTATCTACGTATAAACCTTCTACTTGGTGAAAAAGACAATGTGCTCGGGCAGAAATAGCTTCATTTCGATACACTCGTCCAGGCATAATAGACCGTATTGGAGGTTTTTGATATTCCATTAAACGAATTTGGACATTGGAGGTATGTGTTCTCAAAAGCATATCGTCTTGTACCGCTCCTTTTCCTTTTTCGATAAAAAAGGTGTCCTGCATTTCACGAGCCGGGTGATTTTCAGGAAAATTAAGAGCCGTGAAATTGTAAAAATCCCTTTCAATCTCAGGTCCATCTGATACAGAGAAACCCATTCTATTAAAGATTTCTAAAATTCTAGAACGTACCAAGGTCAGTGGATGAATAGTACCTTGAACAATTGTACCACTCAATGTTAAATCTGATGGAGCAATGACTGTTGACTTATTGGAATTAAATGTTTCCTGAGCAATTGAAAATTTTTCCTCTGCTAAATTCTTTACCGAATTGAGAGCTTGACCAACTTCCCTCTTCAATTCGTTTGGCACTTCTTTCAAACCATCAAATAATTCTGCTAAACGACCCTTTCGCCCAACAAATTGTATTCTAAATTGCTCTAAAGATTGTTCACTATCAATTACAAATGCCTCAATCTCTCCCTTAATGATTTCTATTTTTTGATTCATAAATTTATAAAATCTTAAGACCAAGCGTTGCTTGGAATAAACTTGGTTTTGTAGATACATTTGGCAATGCATCAGTGTTAAATATATTTTGACCAGCTTCATAACGAAGATCAAAATTCAATCCTAATAATGTAACACCTGCACCAATTTGATAGGCCATAGTCGATTTTTTATAACCATCTCCCCCTGTCCAAGAACTATATGTTGATGTAATTGCATCTTTTAAACCATTATTATTGCTTACATTATTACAAAACACAGGACCTCCTAGAACATAGAAATGCCCAACTTTATAACCTACCAACAATGGTAAATCAAGGGTGGTATATTGCATATCAAATCCCGAAATTGCATAATTCACTAAACCTTTAACTTGGCCACCTTTCTGAGAAAACAATAATTCTGGCTGAACAAAGAGACTTTTCCCTAATCGTAAACTAGCTCCAACCACATATCCTTTTTGCGTATTGAGACTCTCAATCAAGTTATTATTTAGTGATCCAGCATCTGTTTTAATTTGTGAAATATTAATACCTGCTTTTACATTTAAACTAAAATAATCACCAGTCACTAAACTGGTTTGAGCTTTAAGTGTAAAGCCAAATCCAATTAAAATAAATACTAATAGAAATTTATAATTTCTAAAAAATTTGAGTTTTCTCATGATATTAAAAAATTAACTTGTAAAATTAGCCTTTTTCAGTCGAAAAAAAAGAAAAAACCAATTAGAAGGTTAAATTTGGGTATAAATTCTTTTTTGTGGCTAAATCTAAAACGTCTTTTTTCTGTCAATCGTGTGGACACAATGCTCCAAAGTGGCTAGGTAAATGTCCCTCTTGTGGTGAATGGAATACATTTATTGAAGAATTAATCGAAACAACTACGCACCCGGCAGATGTTTGGAAAAAAAATGATCGGACGAAGGTAGCCTCAAAGCCAAAACTTTTACAAGAAGTAAATTTTGAAAATTTGCCCAAAATTGTAAGTCCAGATGAAGAATTTAATCGTGTGTTAGGTGGAGGAATTGTTCCAGGCAGTTTAGTTTTAATTGGAGGTGAACCAGGCATTGGAAAATCAACCCTTTTACTTCAAATTGCTCTTCAAATAACAGGACCAAAAATATTGTATGTGTCAGGTGAAGAATCAGAGCAACAAATCAAATTAAGAGCCGACCGATTAAAAGTAGAAAATCCCAATTTATATTTATTAACCGAAACCAACACCCAACAAATTTTCAAACATTTAATTGAATTAGAGCCAGATGTGGTAATCATTGATTCTATTCAAACCTTATTTTCCGACCAAATAGATTCAGGTCCTGGAAGTGTTTCCCAAATCAGGGAATGTACGGTTGAATTGATGCGTTATGCCAAAGAAACTGGTGTTCCTATTTTTTTAGTTGGACATATTACAAAGGAAGGTTCAATAGCTGGTCCAAAAGTTTTGGAACATTTAGTAGATACTGTATTACAATTTGAGGGGGACCGCCATTTTATTTATCGCATCTTACGAACTACCAAAAATAGATATGGTAGCACCTCGGAACTTGGTATTTATGAAATGCTTTCAGAGGGATTACGCCCTGTAAGCAATCCTTCCGAAATTTTACTTTCTCCACGTGATGATAATAGTTCAGGAATTGCAATCGGAACCTTAATGGAAGGAAACAGACCCCTATTAATTGAAATGCAATCTCTTGTAACTCCAACAAGCTATGGTACGGCCCAACGAACTGCAACGGGATTTGACGCCAAACGTTTAAACATGTTGTTAGCTGTATTAGAAAAAAGAGGAAATTATCGGCTAAGTACACAGGATGTATTTTTAAACATCACTGGAGGGATTAAAGTAGATGACCCTGCACTTGATTTAGCAGCCTGTATGTCCATTGTTTCATCCTTCAAAGATAAAACAATAGACACGGGGGTTTGCTTTGCAGCAGAAGTCGGTTTAGGAGGAGAATTAAGAACCATCACGCGCATAGACGCGCGAATTGCAGAGGCTGAAAAATTAGGGTTTAAAGAAATTTGGATTAGTAAATTTTTAAAAGGAGAACTTCCCAATAACAAATCGATTCAAATCAAAAAAGCAAGTAATATTTTAGAAGTTATTCGCCATTGTTTGGCTTAGAATATTCTACTTGCATCAGATGTAAACCATGCGCAGGTACCGCCCTACCTGCTCTATTTCTGTCTTTGGATTGAATGATTTCATGTAAATCCGATTGGGTCAATTTTCCTAAACCGACCTCCAATAAGGTTCCCACAATGGCCCTAACCATTCCTCTCAAAAATCGATTTGCCTGAATGGTAAATTGTAAAATATCATCTTTTTGATCCCATTTTGCAAATTTTATTTCGCAATCAAAAGTAAAAACATCCGTTTTTACTTTTGAAAAACATTCAAAATCAATGTATTGAAACAATATTTGACATGCTTCATTCATTGAATGAATATCCAATGGTACTTCAAACCAATACGAATCATGAGAACGAAGCGGAAGCTTTTTACGGGCAATGTAGTAATGATAAGTTCTACTGATTGCATCAAATCGAGCATGAAAATCATCTTTAACCTGCGTAATTCCATGTACAGCCAATGATTCTGGCAACATACGATTCAGGCGATAAACCCAATCTTGCTCCGGGATAGAATGAACATCAAAATGTGCAAACTGTTGGTTGGCATGAACACCTGCATCTGTTCGTGAACTGCCAATAATTTCAACCTTAGTTTGTGCTAGAATAGATAATTTATTTTCTAATTCTGATTGAACAGTAATGGCATTTGGCTGAATTTGATAGCCTGAAAAAGAGCCGCCATCATAAGAGAATTCTAATAAATAGCGGCTCATTTGTATTAATTTAATGCTTTCTCTAAAGATGTATAATATGACTCGTAAGCCTTTTCAATACTAGAAATGGATATTCCATTTATTGACACATCATTTCCACCTACTGAACCCAAATATTGATGATCAATACCTTTCTTTTCTAAAGCCGTTTCAAAAGCTTGTTTGTTTTCAGGTTTGACAGAAACCAAGACACGACTTTGCGCCTCACCAAACCAATAAGCATCTCTACGTATTCCGTCATATGAAGCCTGAATTGAAAAGCCTATCTTGTTCGGAAAAGCTGATTCTACTAAGGCAACCATCAAACCTCCATCTGCTAAATCATGAGCTGAAACCAATAAACGTGCTATATTTAAGTCTGAAATTGCATTTTGAACTTTTTGCTCATAAGCTAAGTCAAAGGCTGGAGCAGGCGACGCTTTTACTTTTTGATAGGAATACAAATATTCGGAAGAAGCGATATCATTTACAGATTTTCCAATCAAATAAATTAAATCACCTTCTGATTTAAAATCTAAACCAAGTTTCAAGGCAGGTTCTTCTAAAATACCGAGCATTCCAATAGTTGGCGTGGGAAACACTGGACCTTCATCGGAAGATTGATTATAAAAACTTACATTACCACCAGTTACCGGAGTTTCAAAAGCCTCACAGGCTTTTTTCATACCTTTTATCGCACCCACAAATTGCCAATAAACCTCAGGAACATATGGATTTCCGAAATTCAGACAATTTGTAATTGCTACCGGCACACCACCTGAACATACAATATTTCTTGCAGCTTCTGCCACAGCAATGGCACAACCTTCCTCTGGATCGGCGTTCACATAACGTGCATTACAATCAACGGTAATTACAATTGATTTTTCAGAACCATGAACTTTTACAACAGCTGCATCAGATGGAGCATTTGTATTTCGGTTAGCGCGACCAATAGTAGAGTCATATTGTTCTGAAACCCACTTTTTTGAAGCAATGTTTGGATGATTCATTAGGAAATTTAATACAGTTCCCAACTCATTTTCTTCAATATCTTTGATACTTTGAATATCAAATTTTTTATATTCCTGGTAATAGGCAGGCTCTTTGAACTCTCTGTGATAAACAGGTGCTCCTCCTCCTAAAACCAAATCTTCTGCAGGCACATCCGCCACTAATTCACCGTCTTGGTAAAAATGTAAACGCTTGGTATCAGTTACGACCCCAATTTGCTCACAATTTAAATCCCACTTATCAAAAATCTTTTTCGCAATATCTTCTTTCCCTTTTTCAACCACAATCAACATACGCTCTTGAGATTCTGATAAAAGAATTTCAAAAGGCTTCATATTTGCTTGTCGAGTTGGAACTTTTGACAAATCAATTTCCATCCCGTGCTCTCCTTTTGCTGACATTTCAGAAGTAGAACATATGATACCAGCAGCACCCATATCTTGAATACCAATTACGCAACCTGATTCTATGATTTCTAAAGTGGCTTCTAACAATAATTTTTCTTGAAATGGATCCCCAACCTGTACGGCAGGTAATTTTTCAGATGATTTTTCGCTGATATCTTCTGAAGCAAAACTTGCTCCTCCAATTCCATCTTTTCCCGTAGCAGAACCAACGATAAAAACAGGATTTCCAACACCATATGAAATAGCAGATGCTTGTTTCCCAACTTTTACTATACCGGCCGAAAACGCATTAACCAATGGATTTACAGTGTAACAATCATCGAAAAATACTTCTCCTCCAACAGTTGGAATTCCAAACGCATTGCCATAATCACCAATACCCTTAACCACTCCTTTAACTAACCATTTAGTACGAGGCAAATCAATGTTCCCAAAACGCAAGGAATTCAATTGAGCAATCGGACGGGCTCCCATGGTAAAAATATCTCGATTGATACCACCTACACCAGTTGCTGCACCCTGGTAAGGTTCAAGTGCTGAAGGATGATTATGAGATTCTATTTTAAAAGCACAGGCTAAACCGTCACCTAAATCTACCAATCCAGCATTTTCTTCACCGGCTTTGGCCAACATACGCGGAGAATCTTTTGGCAATTTTTTTAACCAAACAATTGAATTTTTATAACTGCAATGCTCAGACCACATCACAGAAAATATAGACAATTCTGTAAAATTTGGTTTACGACCTAAAATCTCCTGTATTTTATCATACTCCTCAGGTAAAATACCCAATTTCTTTGCCGTTTCAACGGTTGGTAAACTTTCGATAGATTCCACTAAAAAATGTTTTTTGTATTGAATTAAGCTACAAAATTACGAATTATTTAGTGGTTAAAATAAAATTTAAGCAAGAAAATCAAAATTGTTCTTTAATTTTTTCCCAATCTTCTATGGTATCAATATCCTGATAAGGCACACCAAGTTCAAGTCGGTCCACCAAGTCAGGGTGTTGTTTCCAAAAAGCGCCTAGACCCATTTCTCCTCTCCAATCGTAGAACATACTTAACAATTGTTGTGGGATAATAACCGGTGGCGCGTTTTGCCCCTCATAGTTTGAAACCAAAGCCAATGAAGTATTTTTTTGAAAATGATTGATTAAATATTTCAAATGAAAACCATTAATATATGGCATATCCACTAAATGAACCAATACATGTTGATGATTACCTATTTTTCTCAAACCTTCAGACAATGTTGAACCCATACCCTCACCATAATCTGAAGAAATTATAAGATGTAAATTTTCATATTCATGCTGAAGATTCTTCACAATTGAAAGACAACCTTTCCTTTCTGCTCCTAACACTACTGAAACCTCATCACAAGTTTGCAATAAAGCCAATGCTGCCCATTCTAATAAGGATTTATCTTGAATTTGAAGTAATTGCTTGGCCTGTCCTAATCTTTTTGATTCACCAGCGGCGAGGAGTAAACCATGTATCATGAGTAAAACGGATTATAGTCAAGATTCAAATGAAATTTACACAATATATTAATTCAAAAAACACATCCTTGAAAATTTTACTAGAAATACGATTTATAATACCTTTGTATATGCTAAATGTCGATGAAAAAGAATTTATTCAAAAACACCTTTCAGAGGATGTTTCAGTTTTAGCCTTTCAAAAAAATAAATATCCTGGTTTAGATTTACCCAAATTATTATTTCAGATACAATCACGTCAAAAATTAAGTTCCAAATTGCCAAATTGGGTACAAAATTTGGCAATATATTTTCCTCCTCAAATTTCAATTGAACAATCTTCTTCTGAAAGAAGTGCATTATTTAAGTCGAATTTAATAAGTGGAAAAATCATCGATTTAACGGGTGGAATGGGCCTAGACTCTTGGGCATTTGCCCAAAATATAAACAACCAAGTAACTTATGTCGAAATAAACGAGCAATTGAAAAAGATCAGTGAATATAATCACCATCAATTAGGTTTAGATCGAATCATACATTTCCATGCCGATGGCATGGAATTCATTCAATCTAAAACAAAC
>JBEBDG010000059.1:0-11155 GCA_041157165.1 Bacteroidota bacterium | reverse complement strand
TTCGTATATAAAAATTCTAAATTTGAGGTGGGTATGCCACATCATTCCGTTCAAGTAGCACAATATATGAATTTATATTTGAATCAATCACCCAAAGAAATCTATCAAAAGATCGATACAACTAATTTAAATCAGATCCTATTACAAAAGGCGAATGGAGAGAAAATTGTATTACATGAATTTAGGGATACCCTTTATTTAAAAGATTGGTAAAGGATTTTATTTAAAATAAAAAAGGGAGGTTTCCACCTCCCTTTTTTGTTGCATTTTGATTTTTTCTTAAGATCCGCAGGCTTCGCATGCTTCTGGATTATCCAATGAGCAAGCCATATCTGACCTGTTTTGATCATCGGTGAAAGACGCTGCAGCATTTGCTGCATATTGTCCATATTGTAATTCACTAGGATGAACATCATTACTCTGTTCAAGAGCTGGTTCTGCTTGTTTTTCAACTGTAAACTTAATCGCATCAGCTGCTGCTTTAGTGCGCAAGTAATACATACCCGTTTTCAAACCTAACTTCCAAGCGTAAAAGTGCATAGAAGTTAATTTACCAAAGTTGATATCTTGAATGTGAATATTCAAACTTTGAGATTGGCAAATATACGCCCCGCGATCGGCAGCCATCTCTAAAATGGTCTTTTGCTTAATCTCCCAAACCGTTTTGTATAAATCTTTGATATTCTGAGGAATTTCAGGAATATTTTGAACCGATCCATTGGCCGAGATCAATTTATTCTTCATATTTTCATTCCAGAGATTCAATTTGATTAAATCCTTTAATAAGTGCTTATTCACTACAACGAATTCACCAGACAATACTCGACGAGAGTAAATGTTAGAGGTGTAAGGTTCAAAACATTCGTTATTCCCTAGGATTTGACTAGTTGAAGCAGTTGGCATAGGGGCCATTAATAAAGAGTTACGCACTCCATTTTCAACGACTTCTTTACGCAATTTCTCCCAATCCCAATTTCCTGAGCTTGGTGTAACACCCCACATGTCAAATTGGAATTCACCTTTGGAAATAGGAGAACCCTCCCAAGAAGAATAAGGCCCTTCAACTTTTGCCAATTCCATAGATGCTTCCATGGCAGCAAAATAGATCGTTTCAAAGATATCTTTGTTCAATTGTTTCGCCTCATCAGATTCAAAAGGCATACGTAACATAATGAACACATCTGCAAGACCTTGTACTCCAAGACCAATTGGACGATGTCTTAAATTTGAATTTTGAGCCTCAATTACTGGATAATAATTGACATCAATAATCTTATTTAAGTTACGAGTTACTGTTTTAGTGACTTCATATAGACGCTTGTGGTCAAATTCTAAATTACCATTGTCCGACTGAATTACATACTTAGGCAATGCCAATGATGCTAAGTTACAAACAGCAACCTCGTCTTTCGACGTATATTCTAGAATTTCAGTGCACAAATTTGAAGATTTAATTGTACCTAAATTCTTTTGATTTGATTTTCTATTGGCATGATCTTTAAACAACATGTATGGAGTACCCGTCTCTGTTTGAGATTCCAATACTTTAAACCAAAGTTCCTGTGCTTTGACCGTTTTACGAGCTTTACCTTCTAATTCATATTTTTGATAAAGCGCTTCAAACTCCTCTCCATAGGTGTCGGCTAAACCTGGGCATTCGTGCGGACAGAATAGAGACCATTCTTCATTATTTTCAACACGCTTCATGAATAAATCTGAAATCCATAGCGCATAGAATAAATCCCTTGCACGGATTTCTTCTTTTCCATGATTCTTTTTCAAATCTAAGAATTCAAAAATATCCGCATGCCAAGGCTCCAAATAAATCGCAAAGCTACCTTTACGTTTTCCACCTCCTTGATCTACATAACGTGCTGTATCATTGAACACACGAAGCATTGGAATGATACCATTTGAAGTCCCATTAGTTCCTTTGATATAAGAGCCGGTGGCACGAATGTTATGGATGCTCAATCCAATTCCTCCAGCTGATTGGGAAATCTTGGCAGTTTGCTTTAAAGTATCATATATTCCTTCAATCGAATCATCTTGCATGGTTAACAAGAAACAAGACGACATTTGAGGCTTTGGTGTTCCTGCGTTAAATAAGGTTGGTGTGGCATGTGTAAACCAACGCTCAGACAATAAATTGTACGTATCAATCGCAGCGGGAATATCACTCCCATGAATACCCACAGCCACACGCATCAACATGTGCTGAGGTCTTTCTGCAATTTGACCATCTAATTTGAGCAAATAGGATTTCTCTAAGGTTTTAAAGCCAAAGTAATCATAGCCAAAATCACGGTCATAAATAATCGCCTCATCCAACTCAACCGCATTGTTTTTAATTACATCATACACCTCCTTCGACAACAATGCTGCATTCAAGCCTGTCTTGGGATCTACGTACGTAAACAAACGCTTCATCGTGGCTGAAAACGACTTCAACGTATTTTTATGCAAATTAGAAATTGCAATACGAGCAGCCAAAACAGCATAATCAGGATGCTTTGTTGTTAGGGATGCAGCAGTCTCAGCAGCAAGGTTATCCAACTCCGTAGTTTTTACCCCGTCATATAGACCAGTAATTACCTTGCGAGCGACTTCCAGGGGCTGAACAAAATACGGATCCAAGCTGTAGCAAAGCTTCTCAATCCTTGCAGTGATTTTGTCAAATTTAACTGATTCGCGACGACCGTCTCTTTTAATTACGTACATGTGTTTCTTTCGATGATATTGTTTTAAATATTAACAAATATTATATTTTTAGGATGGTCAGGTTTTGGAAAATAACACCCCTGTCAAATTTTTGCATTCAAAAATTTAATTCTCAGAAGCCTTCATATTTCAGTTGAAAAATTCAGCTCTTAGGGTCTCTTTTTTTAGGCTTTGATTACACTGACAATTGAAGCACTATCAGCTTTTGGGCACAAAGTAAAATTAGGAAAATTCATACCCTATTGCAAACATTTTTTTAAAGAAAAATTGATATTTTTTTTACCATATTTGAAATACACAAGGCAAGTGTCGACTAGTCAGTTCATTAACGAATTATTATCTTTGAAAAATCCTACAAAAAAAAATTAGACTTTTTTTTAAGCATTTTTTCTTCTTACATTTCGAAAAATATTAGAGCTGAATCTTTTGGAATTGTTAATTAAAATAAATAATTTTGCAACCCGAATCAGATAATATGTGTTCCCCCATATTATTGTACCAATTAAATTGACGGCAGGGAATCGTCCGAAAAAAATAGTAAAATGAAAAAAGACATTCATCCAGAATACAAAGAAGTAGTTTTTCACGACTTATCTTCTGATTACAAGTTCTTGACTCGTTCTTGTGTTAATACCACAGAGACAACTGAATTTGAAGGTGCAACTTATCCAGTATATAAAGTTGAAGTATCCTCTCAGTCACATCCATTCTATACAGGTAAAAATGTATTGTTGGATACAACTGGTCGTGTTGATAAATTCAATAAAAGATACGCAAAGAAATAAATTTCAAGAAATTGATAAATTAAGCCTTTACAGTCAACCTGTAAAGGCTTTTTTATTTACTTTGCATTATGCAAGCAATCATTGAATTATTTGATGATCCAATCATCCTCCAACAATTAAGACCCTTAACAGACCATAAATCATTAGGAGATTTATTGATTGGAACCTCTACCATAAGCGAAAAATGGGAAAAAATAACCCAATCAATTGAATTAAAAGTCAAACTTCCATTAAAAATTTTAGGTAGTACTTTACCTACTTTACCTCTAATTGATGCGCTAAAAAATTTAAATGAAGATCAATCGCTTTATTTGGACCAACAATTGATTGCACAGTTTGAAAATAACTTATCCAAATCAATCCTTCAACTTACAAACCTTGACATCATCCAATTTCCAGAGGATCTATTGACCTATCAAAAAGTCTACCTTCCTTTAGAAATCAAGCCATCCATTTTAGATGTTGATAAATTATCTAATTTCGGCAATATCATTCTTTCTCCTGAAAATTGTTCTATCCATCCAAGCGCCTCCCTAAAGGGGACAATAATTGATGCGAGCAATGGACCTGTTTACATTGGAGAAAATACTCAATTACAAATAGGCACGCTCATTCAAGGACCAGTGGCCATTCTAAATGGTTCAGTTACCAATATTGGAGCCAAAATAAGACCTTTTACGACGATTGGTAAAAATTGTAAAGTAGGAGGAGAAATCAGCCATTCCATTTTACATGATTATACCAATAAATCACATGAAGGATATTTAGGAAATTCAGTCATAGGTTCATTTTGTAATTTTGGAGCCTTAAGTAATTCTTCCAATGTCAAAAATGACTTAAAAGAAATACAGCTATATGATTACGTAAATACTAATTATCGTCAAACAAAAAGCCATTCAATCGGTTTAATTACCGGAGATTATATTACAACAGGGATTGGAAGTCAATTCAACACGGGTACTGTCCTAGGTTCTCACAGTAATATCACTTGCCATCAATTTCCAAATCGATATATTCCATCTTTTTCATGGGGGCAATATCCGGCTTTTGAAAAATATAAACTAGAAAAAGCCATTTCGAATGCTGAAAAATGGGCAAGAAGTAAAAAACAACAACTTTCGGAGGATACCATAAATCGGATAAAGGAAATTTGGAAAGAGCTATAATGTTTACGAAATTTACATTCCTTTTGTTCGTATGCAATTTAAAGAAATCCCTGGCTTAGAAAACACTAAAAACCTTTTAATCAAAGGGGTTCAATCCAACCATATTGCGCATGCTCAATTATTTCATGGACCCCAAGGTGGAGCTCAGTTAGCCATGGCATTTGCCTACGCTGCATTTTTGTTTTGTACGAATCGAACTGAAACAGATAGTTGTGGTGTTTGCCCGGCATGTCAAAAAATACACAAAGGAATTCATCCAGATGTAGTTTACGTATTTCCCACTTTTACCATCACCAAAAAAATTGATGAGCCAGAATCGGATTTATTCCTAGGTCCATGGAGAAATTTTATTCAAGAATCTCCCTATCGAACCGTTTCAGATTGGCTAGAATTTGCGGGAGCTGAAGGAAATAAACAAGGTCTTATACCCGTTAGAGAAACCAGAAAATTACTTTCAAAAATTAGCATTAAACCTTATGAGGCCCCCTACCGTGTCATTATTATTTGGAACCCAGAGAGTTTCAATATGGAATCGGGTAATGCATTATTAAAACCATTAGAAGAACCCCCATCCAATGCTATTTTCTTATTGGTGACATCTGACATTCAAAAATTATTATTGACCATTATTTCCAGAACTCAGCGAATTACCATTCCAATGGTAGAAGAGAATCATTTAAGAGACTTTTTAGAAAATAAATTCCAAATAGATCCTGAAAAAGCTCATCAAATTGTCGTATCCTCTGAAGGAAATATATCCCTTGCCTGTGAAAAAGCCAATTCAGAAAATACAGAAATGTCTAATTGGTTTATTGATTGGTTTCGTGCCATCTACAGGAAAAATTTAGTAAGCTTAGTGAAATTAGCAGACATTTTTGATAAGATGTCAAAAGAGGACCAAAAGGCTCTTATGGAATATTCATTGTACATTTTTAGACAAAGTTTATACCAATGGTCAGGCAATGAGAATTTGATTACAAGTTTTGATAAAGAACGAAATTTCATTCGAAATTTCGCAGTAACGGTCAATCCTGATATGATTGAAAAGTTTTCCGAGAAAATTTCCGAGGTATTTTATCAATTAGAAAGAAATGCCAGAGCTAAAATCCTGCACTTGGATTTATCTCTTCAACTTATCCGAATCCATAGCCAATTCAAGCAATGACAAAATTGATAAAAATAGGGACTAGAAATTCCGCACTTGCCCTTTGGCAAGCTCATTGGATTGGAAAACAGTTAGAACGAGTTGGCCTAGGATACGAGTTAGTGGCTATTAGTAGTAAAGGGGATCAAATTTTAGATAGGTCCTTATCAAAAATTGGTTCTAAAGGAGTTTTTACCGAAGAGTTGGAGGAAATGTTGCGAACAGGTGAAATTCATATTGCCCAACATTCTGCGAAAGACTTACCCTCAAGCCTTCCAGCAGATTTAGAACTTATAGCTTTTACAGAACGAGAACAAGCGCATGATGTTTTATTGAGCTTGGACCCTTTATTTGATATTTCATCCAAACAACAAAAAACCATTGGAACTTCATCTACTCGAAGAAGAGCCATGATGCACTATCATTTTCCCCAGCATGCCTTGGTAGAAATGCGAGGCAATTTGCAAACTAGATTGGAAAAACTGAAAAATGGTGCTTGCGATGCCATGATTTTGGCTTATGCAGGTGTGCATCGAATGGATATGGAACAATATATTGTTAAGCATTTTTCTCTTGAACAATTTACTCCGGCTGTTGGACAAGGATCCGTGGCCGTTCAGGCCACGATACATTTGGAGCAACCTTTAAAAGAGTTGATTCGAAAAGCTTGTAATCATGAAGCTACAGAACAATGTATTTTAGCAGAGAGAAGCCTATTATCTAAATTAGATGGCGGTTGTAGTGTACCAGTGTATGGACATGCTTGGAAAGAAAAAAATATAATCCATTTAAATGCAGGAGTTTTAAGTTTAAATGGGTCTCAACATCTTCATGAAAAACAGGAACACCTTGATTGGAAAACAGCTGGGGAATCGGTAGCAGCTGTTTTAATAGAAGCTGGCGCTAATGAATTATTACAAAAAATTAAAGCAGAACTAAAAGGATGAAAGTATTAATCACTGGTTCAAATGGATTATTGGGGCAAAAATTGGTTCAATTACTGAATAAACAACCGAATGTACAGTTAATTGCTACTGCAATTGGTCCTAATCGACTTCCTGAAAAAGAGGGCTATTGGTACGAATCGATGGATATCACCAATTCCATGGAAGTCCAAGCTATTTTCGAAAAACATCGCCCAAGCCATGTAATACATACAGCAGCTATGACTAATGTCGATCAGTGCGAAGAGGATCCTTCTGGCTGTGAAAAATTAAATGTTGAGGCAGTTCGAATTTTATTAGCTGCCTGTAAAGTCCAACATTCTTTTTTTTGTCATCTATCGACTGATTTTATTTTTGATGGTGAAGGAGGTCCATACAATGAAGAGGCAGCAGCAAATCCTATTTCAATTTATGGGGAAAGTAAATGGAAAGCCGAGCAATTGGTAATGGAATCCGGACTTTCTTGGGCAATTGCAAGAACAGTTTTAGTTTATGGAATTGTATCGGACATGAGCAGAACCAACATAATCCTTTGGGTAAAAAAATCTTTAGAAGAAGGTCAAGAAATCAAAGTAGTTACTGACCAATTCCGGACGCCTACCTTAGCAGAAGACTTAGCGATGGGATGTTGGTTGATTATCCAAAAAGAAGCCAAAGGGATTTTTAATATTTCAGGCAAGGATTTTTTAACTCCTTACGAAATGGCCCTAAAAACAGCCGATTTTTTTCATTTAAATAAATCTTTAATTCAAAAAGCTGACTCAAGTACTTTTACTCAAAAAGCAAAAAGGCCTCCTAGAACTGGATTTATCATTGATAAAGCAATAGACCAACTAGGTTACAAACCACATAGTTTTGAGGAAGGAATTGCCTTGGTGGCAAGTCAAGTTGGAAGTTGAAAGTGGAAAGTTGAAAGTGGAAAGTTGAAAGTTGGGAGTTGAAAATGAAGGTTTAATTTTCAACTTTATTCAGTTCCTTCCAGAGCACATCCTTTAAATCCTGAATACCTTCTTGTTTGATAGATGATAGGAACACAAGAGGTAATTTTTTAGGAAATGCAGCACGAATTTCCGATTCCATTTCTGGTATTGAAAGATCCATTTTGGAAATAACGATTACTTTTTGCTTGGTGGCAAGTTCAGGATTGTATTTTTTAAGTTCTTTCAGTAATATTTTATATGTTTTTCCCCAATCTTCTGCATCGGCAGGAATCACAAAACATAATATTGAGTTTCGCTCAATATGTCTTAAAAATCGAGTTCCCAATCCTTTTCCTTCGGCAGCCCCTTCGATAATTCCAGGGATATCGGCCATGATAAACGATTTATAATCACGGTAGGCCACTACTCCAAGCTGAGGAACCAAGGTAGTGAAAGGGTAGTCTGCAATTTCAGGCTTTGCGGCTGACATAACTGAAAGCAAGGTTGACTTTCCTGCATTTGGGAATCCTACTAATCCAACATCCGCTAAGACCTTTAATTCCATTACCACCCAAATATCCTGCCCAGGTTCACCAGGCTGCGCATGACGTGGTGCTTGATTGGTAGAGGTTTTAAAATGCTGATTCCCTAAGCCTCCTCGGCCACCGGGAATAAGCAACACTTTTTCACCATCCTGGGTAACTTCTGCAAGTTGTTGATTGGTTTCGGCATCTCTAACAATTGTACCCAAAGGCACTTCAATATAAACATCTTCTCCTTGAGCACCTGATCTTCTTCCACCTTCCCCTCCTTTTCCATTATCAGCAATGATATGTTTTTGGTATTTAAGATGCAATAAAGTCCAATGCTGTGCATTTCCAACTAAATAGATATGTCCGCCACGGCCTCCGTCTCCCCCATCGGGTCCACCTTTTGGTACGTGTTTTTCACGACGAAAATGAGTTGAACCACTTCCCCCTTTTCCAGAGCGAAGGTTAATTTTGACGTAATCGATAAAGTTGGATGTCATTATATTTTTTAGGCTTCTAAAATGGAAACAATTTCACTGAATATAGCTTCAATTTCTCCAATTCCGTTGATGCCATTGAATTTTTTTTGTGCCTGGTAATAATTGGCAACAGGGGCTGTTTTTTCAGAATATTCTTGAACTCTTTTTCGAATCAAATCTTCATTTTGATCATCGGGGCGACCAGAAGTTTTTCCTCTTTCAAGCAATCGATTCGTCAAGACCTCCTCATTTACTTCCAAAGCAATCATATTTGTAATGGCAAAATCAAATTTAGCCAAAACTACATCCAATGCTTCTGCTTGAGCAACTGTTCGGGGAAATCCATCAAAAATAAATCCTGGAGCTGATAGGTTTTCTGAGATTTTATTTTCAATCATTCCAATAACAACTGAATCTGGAACTAATATTCCCTGGTCCATTAGTTTTTTAGCTTCTAAACCCAAGCTAGTACCTGCAGCAATTTCAGCTCGCAATAAATCACCGGTAGATAAGTGAATTAAACCATATTTATTGATAATTTTTTCAGATTGAGTTCCTTTACCAGCACCCGGAGGGCCAAACAATACTAAATTAATCATGATTAGAATTTTATGAGGTCTTAAGTTACAAAGGTACGAAATGACCCTTTAAATAAAAAATAGGCCGAAAATTTGGATTTTCTTGAATCATTTTAAGATTATTTTATATTTTTTTTACAAAAAAATTATTTGGATTGTCGACATTATCGATTAATTTGTAGACGAAAGTCTGATTTAGCCTTTCCTAAACATTATCAATTAAACTCATTTTCTATGAAAAAACTCTTTTACTCAAGCAAAATGGTCTTTTTGATGTTAATGATGCTAACCCTGAGTTGGGTATCATTTGGTCAAGACCGAAAAGTGACAGGTGCCGTATTGGATGCAAGTGGACAAGGAATTCCTGGTGCATCTGTAGTTGTCAAAGGAAGCACTACGGGTACCACTACCGATGTATCCGGTGCGTTTTCCATCACAGTAAGAAGCAATTCAGCTGAATTACAAGTTAGTTCTGTTGGGTTTACTTCAAAATCGGTTGCTGTTGGCAACCAATCTTCTATTAAAATTACTTTAGCTGAAGATGTAAGTCAATTAAATGAAGTGGTTGTTACAGGTTATACCTCTCAAAGAAAGAAGGATATAACTGGTGCAGTTACTGTTGTAGGTTCAAAAGAATTAACATCTTTGCCAGCTGCTTCCCTAACTCAAATGTTACAGGGACGTGCTTCTGGTGTAACCGTTGGAAATGACAATTCGCCAGGTGGAGGAACAATGGTTCGTATTCGTGGATTTGGATCAATTAACAACAATAGCCCATTGTATATTATTGATGGTGTACCCACTCAAGGTACTTTGAATCAAATCAACCCGAACGATATTGAGTCGATGCAGGTTTTAAAAGATGCATCTGCAGCTTCTATTTATGGTGCGCGTGCAGCGAACGGTGTTGTGATCATCACAACCAAACGAGGTGGTGAAGGTGAGCCTAAAATTAATTTTGATATGTACACAGGTACTCAGGATGTGGGGAAAACCTTGGATTTATTGAACACAAAAGAATTAGGAAGATATTTATATGAGTCGGAAATTGGTGCAGGAAAAGCACCAGGAACTTCTCCTTCTGCACAATATCGTTTTACTCCTGATGGAACACAAACCATTGCTGACTACATTTATCCGAATGTGTTTGGTGATTTGCCATCAAATTACACCTATACAAATGATATTACTGACCCTGCTTTAGGAAAAACTGCTTTCAACATTACCAAAGCAAATAAAGAGGGTACCAATTGGCAGAAAGAAATTTTTGGTCCAGCAAAAATTTCCAATTATCAATTGGGAGCCACCGGTGGTACAAAATATGGTAAATATGCAATTTCAGGTAGCTATTTTGATCAAGATGGTATTTTAAAATATACTAGTTATAAGAGATACTCAGTTCGTGCAAATACAGAATTCACAAGAGGGAATTTGACTTTTGGGGAAAACTTTACCGTTTCTTACGATGAAAGAATTGGTGTTCCAAATGGAAATAATAACGAATCAAACCCAATTATGTTTGCTATCCGTGCCCATCCTATTATCCCGGTATTTGACATCACGGGTGGTCCAAGAGCCTTAGGTGGCACAAATACTTCTGATTTAAATGGTTTTGCTGGTTCAAGAGGCTCTAACTTAGGTAATGCCCCTAATCCATTGGCGAGACAATGGAGAGAAAAAGATAATATCATTCGAGGTAGCCATATTTTTGGAAATGTCTTTTTGGAATACAAAATCTTGAAAGATTTGAAATTTAGAACAAGTTTAGGTTTTGAATACAACAATTTTAACTTTTCGCAATATTTCAATCGTGATATCGAGGCAGCTGAACCAAGAGCAGCTAACAGCTTAACGGTTTCCAATAACTTTGACCGCGCGGTTACTTGGT
>JBEBDG010000058.1:0-11168 GCA_041157165.1 Bacteroidota bacterium | reverse complement strand
ACTTCTTTCATTTCGTAACATTCGATATTGTCGCCAACTTGTAAATCATTAAAACCTTTGATTGACAAACCGCATTCATAACCGAATTTAACTTCTTGAACATCGTCTTTAAATCGCTTCAAAGCGGATATTTCGCCTTCGTGAACTACCACGAAATCACGGATTACTCTAATTTTATGTGCACGTTTAACGGTACCATCCAATACATAACATCCGGCAACCGTTCCCACCTTTGAAATCTTAAATACATCACGCACTTCAATATTGGCCGTAACCACCTCTTCAAAGCTTGGCGCTAACAATCCTTCCATTGCAGCTTTGATGTCGTCTATCGCCTGGTAAATAACCGAATAAGTTCTAATTTCAATTTGCTCAGATTCTGCTAAACGACGGGCATTGACAGAAGGACGAACTTGGAAGGCAATAATAACTGCATCTGAAGTGATTGCTAAGGAAACATCGGATTCTGAAACTTGACCAACTCCCTTGTGCAAAATTCTCACTTGTACTTCATCAGTTGATAATTTTAATAAGGAATCTGATAAGGCCTCTACTGAACCGTCAACATCACCCTTTATGATTACGTTTAACTCATGGAAGGTTCCAATAGCCTTACGTCTTCCAATCTCTTCCAAGGTAATGTGTTTACGTGTACGAAGTGATTGCTCACGCAAGATTTGCTCACGTTTGTTCGCAATTTCTTTTGCCTCACGTTCATTCTCAAGGCATATTAACTTATCCCCAGCCTGTGGCGCACCATTTAAACCTAATACCTGAACAGGTGTACTTGGTCCAGCTTTTGTAACTTTATTTCCAAGGTGATCAAACATGGCTTTCACACGGCCATAATTATCTCCTGCCAACATCATATCCCCCACTTTCAATGTACCTGCTTGAACTAATAAAGTTGTCACATAACCTCTTCCTTTATCCAATTCAGCTTCAATAACTGAACCTGTAGCTCGTTTGTTTGGATTTGCTTTCAAATCCAACATTTCAGCTTCTAATAAAACTTTTTCTAATAAATCATTTACCCCTAATCCTGATTTGGAAGAAATTTCTTGGGATTGGTATTTTCCACCCCAATCCTCTACTAGCATGTTCATGGCTGCTAATTCTTCTCGAACTTTATCAGAATTTGCTCCAGGTTTATCAATTTTAGAAAAAGCAAATATAATTGGTACATTAGCCACCATGGCATGGTTAATAGCCTCTTTGGTTTGAGGCATTACAGAGTCATCTGCGGCAATAACGATAATGACAACGTCTGTAACTTTAGCACCGCGCGCACGCATGGCAGTAAAGGCCTCGTGACCAGGTGTATCTAAAAAAGTTACCTTTTTACCAGAATCAGTCTGAACTGAGTAAGCCCCAATATGCTGCGTAATACCTCCCGCCTCACCTGCAGCAACTTTTGAACGACGAATATAATCCAATAAGGAAGTTTTACCATGATCCACGTGACCCATAATGGTTACAATAGGTGCTCTTGGTAATAAATCAGCTGGATCATCTTCCTCCTCCACTTCGCTTGCTTCAATTTCTTCTTCTGCAGAAACAAAACTTACTTCGTATCCAAATTCATCAGCAATAATGGTGATAGCCTCTGCATCCAAACGTTGGTTAATTGAAACGAACATTCCCAAACTCATACAAGTGGAGATGACTTCGTTTACCGAAACATTCATCAAGGACGCTAAATCACTTGCAGAAATAAATTCCGTTACTTTTAGAATTTTTGATTCTTCCTCTTGTGCTAATTGGCGTAATTCTTCTGCCTCAGCACGCTCCTTACGCTTTTCACGACGTTTATCTGCTCCAAAATTTTGCTTGGCAGTCGTATTTTGCAAACGTGCCATTGTTGCACGGATTTGCTCTTGGATATCTTTTTCTGATAATTCTTCTTTGGGAACTACCTTTTGAGGAGTATTATTTCCTCCTTTTTTGAAATCTTTATTTCGATTATTCTGATTAGGATTATTACCGGCACCTTGATTGCGGTTTTCTTGATTTACCGCAGGTTTTGGTTTTTCATCCTTGATAATACGTTTTCTCTTTTGTTTACGGTCACCACCGCGATCTGAATTTACCGGAAGGTCAATTTTACCTAAAACGGTTAATCCTTTCAAAGTCTCACCTTTTGCTTCAATCAATTCAATTTCCTCAGGCGCAATAGATTCAAGCTCCTTAGAACTAAGATCCACCTCTTCAATTTCTTTAACTACCTCAACAACTTGTTCTGGCAATACTTCTTCTTTAACTTCTAAAACCACCTCAGGAACTTTTGGAAGCTCTTCGGCCGGTTTCTCCACCTTAACCTCAGATTTAGGTCGAACTGGATTTCCTTTGCTATCCAATTCGATTTTCCCAACAATTTTTAAACCTGGAACAGAAGGTGCATCAACCGTTTTTTCTGGCTTAGGCTCTGGGGCCGCTGGTTTAACTTCCTCCACAGCCTCAACTACCGATTCAACAACCTTTGGCTCTTCTGCTTTTGGCGTTTCAACCACTTTTTCAACAATTACCTCTGGTTCTATCGGCTTCTTTACAGGCTCACTATTCTCCAAAATATGGTCTGCACCATATTCTGAAGCCAAAAGGCTTAATTGTTCAAAATTTAATTTAGCATTCGGATTATTATCGACCTTATGACCTTTAGCAGAAAGAAATTGTAGAATCGTTGCCGTTCCTACATTAATTTGCTTTGCTACAAGGCTTAATCGCATTGTTTTTTCTTCTGCCATAAATAATTTAATTCAATTTAATTTTTATTCAAACTCCGATCGTAAAATAGCTAATATTTCCTCAATCGTTTCTTCTTCTAATTCTGTTCTACGTTCTAATTCTTCTTTAGAAAGAGCTAAAACTTGCTTTGCAGTATCTAAACCAATTTTATGTAATTCATCTAAAATCCACGAATCGATATCATCTGCAAATTCTTGTAATTCTACATCTTCATCATCCATCTCATCTTTTGGCACATCTCTGAATACATCAATTTCATATCCAACTAATTTACCAGCCAATTTGATGTTTTGTCCTCCCCTGCCAATGGCCATTGATACTTGATCAGAATTCAAATAAACGGCAATTCGCTTGCGCTCCTTGTCAATTTTCATTGAATTCAATTTAGCCGGACTCAAGGTTCTACTCACTAATAATTCTAGGTTATCCGTATAATTGATAACATCTATGTTTTCATTTTGTAATTCACGAACAATTCCATGAATACGTGACCCTTTCATACCCACGCAAGCACCTACGGGATCTATACGATCATCGTATGATTCAACAGCCACTTTTGCACGCTCTCCAGGTTCACGAACTATTTTACGAATAGTAATTGTACCATCATAAATCTCTGGAATCTCCTGCTCAAACAATCGCTCCAAGAAAACCGGAGAAGTACGAGACATGATAATTCGAGGAGTTCCATTCACCATTTCAACTTTGTGAATAACCGAACGAATAGTGTCTCCCTTCTTGTAACGATCTTTCGAAATCATTTCCGACTTAGGCAAAATCAACTCATTGTCATCTGCATCAATCAAAATTAGTTCACGACCCAACGTTTGATAAACTTCTGCAGTTATCAGCTCACCCACCAAATCCTTGTACTTGTCGAATAAACTTTCTTTCTCTAAGTCCTTAATTTTTTGAATCAAAGTCTGACGAGCAGTTTGTACCACACGACGACCAAAATCTTCTAATTTAATTAACTCTGCAACCTCTTCTCCAATCTCAAAATCAGGTTCAATTTCCTTTGCCTCAGCCAATGGAATTTTATCAAAATCCCAAATATCTTCTGAATTATCATCCACAATTTCACGCGTACGCCACATTTCTAAGTCACCACTTTCTGGATTGATAATCACACTAAAATTCTCATCTGAACCATATTTCTTACGAATCATTGTTCTAAATACCTCCTCCAATACGGAAATCATCGTTGGCTTGTCGATGTTTTTTTCCTTGGCAAAATCTGCAAAAGAGGAAATCAATTCTGCACTATTCATTGCATTTATTTTTAAAATGAAACTTGAACTTTTATTTTATCTACATCTGCTAAAGAAACCTTTACAGATTCCTTTGCTTGAATTTTTCTATGTTTAACTGTTTTTTCTGGCAAAATTTCAACCTCCTCGTTGGAATAGGAAACCAATTCTCCCTCCATTGTCTCTAATTTCTTTCGCCAAATTTTTACTTTTCTCCCAATATTCTTCTCAAATTGCCATCCAAATTTCAATGGAGCATCCACCCCTGGAGAAGAAACTTCTAAATTGTAAGCCCCTTCAATCCAAACTTCCTCTTCCATCACATGGGACAATTTCCTACTCAACAAAGCACATTCATCTATTGTGACTCCGACTACCGTATCAACTAATAGGGTAATTTGCATGCGCTTTATACCCGGACTTACCTGCACATCCACCAAAAACAAAGGTCCTTCTCCTACATAATTGCCAACCCAAGACTTAATTTTTTCACTTAAATCCATTCTTAATTTATTGTACTGAAAACAAAAAGAGGGATTCAAAACCCCTCTTCTTGCTGTAAATCTCTGCAATTTACCAATATTTTTTCAATTTTCAAGGTTTCCATGCAATAATTACTTTGGAATAGGAATATTTCACCATTTTCTGCAAAAAAATTTGTTACTTTGAACTCATATTTCAAAATCATACAATTAGCTATCCATTCATTATGGCTTATCAATTACTTAAAGGAAAAAAAGGCATCATCTCCGGTGCATTAGATGAAAATTCAATTGCTTGGAAAATCGCACAACGTGCTCATGAAGAAGGAGCTACTTTCACTTTAACAAATGCACCTATTGCAATGAGAATGGGTGAAATCAATAAATTAGCCGAAGCCACTGGGTCTAAAATTATCGGTGCCGATGCAACTTCTATTGAAGATTTGGAAAACCTATACGACCAGTCTATAGAGTTTTTAGGTGGTCCTGTGGATTTCGTATTACATTCAATAGGTATGAGTACAAATATTCGTAAAGGGCGTGAATATGGTGATTTAAACTACGAATGGTTCATGAAATCACTTGATGTTTCAGCTCTTTCTTTCCATAAAATGATGCAAGTTGCTCAGAAAAAAGATGCAATTGCACAAGGGGGTTCGGTAGTTGCTCTTTCCTATATCGCGGCTCAGCGTTCCTTTCCAGATTATACGGATATGGCTCAGGCAAAAGCAATGCTTGAATCCATTGCTAGATCATATGGTTACCATTATGGCAAGGCAAAGGGTGTTCGTGTAAATACGGTTTCCCAATCTCCAACGAAAACAACAGCAGGCACTGGAATTAGCGGATTCAACGCATTTTATGAATATGCAAATTCTATGTCACCGCTTGGAAATGCTACTGCTGATGATTGTGCAGATTATGTCATTTCTTTATTTTCAGATCTAACTAGAAAAGTTACTATGCAGAATTTATTCCACGATGGTGGTTTCTCTTCTGTAGGTATCTCAGCTGATATCGTCGAATTAATGGAATCTAAAAACGCATAATTGTTTTAGATTTCAATGAAACAATCTTTGTTGCTATTTGCATGTTTACTAATCAGCTCCTTTTGCAGCCCAGCCGCAAATAGCAACATTGATCGTTTTCCCACACCTCCTGATGCACCGAATAGACTTTTCTATATCCAAAGGAGTTCAAATGCCAATGCAGTCATATACGATGCAAATATTCTTCCAAATAAAAGCCTAAATAGCAAAAATCCAGTTCATACCTATTGGATTCGATTTGCAGAGAAAGGGCAAAAAGAGGAACTAAGCACCATGCAAAGAACCTTGGCATATGGTTTATATACCGACAAAATAAAAGGCCAAGAGGAATCCTATGAGGGCTATTTTCTAGCCTACCGAAAACGCAAATTCATTGTCAAAATTCATACAGATGGTACACCAATTGCTCTTTTTCCAATCAATGGAAAAATGCAAATCCTTAAACGAGTGTTTGTCAATGTTGATGACTCCGGATTTATGCCTTCCGTCAATTACATAGAACTGTTTGGCAAAGACGTAATTTCTGGAAAGGATATTTATGAACGATTTAAACCTTAAATCTAATTCTTCCCACTAATTCTCACTTCCCAATTTTGCATCTTCCTAAAAACGAATATCCACCCCCCCGCTTATCGCTACTGGAAGTCCATTATATCCATATAATTCAACAATTTTTTGATTTAATATATTTTTAATTAATAGGTTGAATCGAATTTTAGCATTCATTTGGTAAGCAAAAGAAAGGTCTACCCAATGGTACGACTTTAGTTCTTTTTCTATAGTCGAATAGCTCATTTCATCAAAAACTAAGTCGATCCTTCTTCCAACATACTGGTAAGTCAAATTCCCTGACCATTTTTTGCCAAAAATCGCTGAAATCATTGCAGAAGCCTGGTGCTTGGGCCTTCGTACCAAATAATCTGTGCGGTTCATCTGGTTATTCTCATTCATCTGCGTTGAACCGTTTAAATAAGTATAATTTCCAGATAACTTAAACTTACCTAAATACTTATTTGCCTCTATTTCTAAACCGCTGCTTTGCTGTGCTACAAAGTTGAAATATTGTCCATAAGGGGCTATGCTTTTGGATTGAAAACCGATGCCATCATTCACTTGTTGACTAAACCAAACCAATCGGTAAAAATGACTTGCATTTTTGAACTGAATGCCTGCTTCAAACGTTTTACTCTTTTCAGGTAACAAATCTATATTACCATAAGCCGAAAACAACTGATAAATAGAAGGCACCTTAAATCCTTGGTAAATATTCCCAAACACTTTCCAATGATCATTGATGCGTAAATATGGATTTATAGAGAAAGTGGAAAATGTTCCATATGTCGACTGTTTATTGAGCCTTCCACCCATTTCTAAACCCGCAAATTTCCAATCTTTTTGTAGGGTTAAAAATACAGCAAAAATAGATTGTTTGGCATTTTCTGATTTGATTTCTGGTGAAGAAAATTCATATCCAAAATTAGCATAGTAATCCGACTGTGAGGCATGTTGCCAACGATTTTCAAGTCCATAAATCGATTCTAATCCCTTACCTAAACTCGTTTTGCCATATAATTCAAGGCCTTGACTCAAACCACCATAGTTAGAGAAATAATAATTGTTATAGGCATTATTGGGGATAAAAGTAGAATCATCTTCGAATCGTCTTTTTGAAAAATCGCTAAAAAAACGAAGAAATAGATCAGTATTTTGGCTTCTAAATTTCAATTGTGAATTAAGTGAAAAGGATTGGGCTTGACTCGTGTAATCCAAATCATCGATGTTTGGACCAGCATCTAGATTTCCTCTATATTTAGAAGCATTTGCTTGAATAAACCACTCCCAACGGGAACTCAAATAAGATGTCCAAGCCAATCGAAACTGATCACGTTGAAAACCATCTGTCTCTCCATTCAACACATCAGCTGCTGAAAAACCTTTTACCCCAACATGGGAAATCCAAATAGCCAAATCTTGCTTTTTAAAAGACTGTTTTAATTGAATGGAAGGCGAAAAATACCCAAAAGATCCAGTATTTAGGGAAGCAATAGCTTCCCTTTTATTTTTTGAATTAACTTTTGTAATTAAATTAATAACTCCTGCCATGGCATCAGAACCATAGATAACAGATTGTCCACCCTTCAAAATTTCTATTCGACTAAACTGACTTAAGTCCAATAAATTCCAATCAAAAACCTGAGAAATGTGGGATGGGTCATTTAAAGGAAAACCATCTAATAAAATTAAAATTTGTCCTGTATTTGAACCTCTCATATACAATTCTTGATTGGCCCCCCAGGCACTTCTTGCGCCAACGCTTTGAATCCCTGCCTGAGTTTGTAACAATTCGACTATTCCTTTACCCTTTGCTTGAGCAATTTGTGCTGAATCGATGACCAACACTACTTTACCCGTCCTTGAAAATTTCTCTTGAAATTTAGGAGCCTCAATAATTACTTCTTTTAATTCAAGTGAATTTTGAGCAAAATTTATAAAAAAAACAAAACACAAAAAGACTGTTATTAAACAGCTTTTTTTATAAAAAAAGAACATAAAATGGCCAGAAGGCAATAAAATAAAAAGTAATCGAACGCTCAATCAAAATTCATCCACCGTAAATATTGATTAAGAATTGTAGTAGGCAGGTCTCCTGACTTGTTTCCATTCCATTTCGTCTTCCCAGCATTTGCAAGTGACATGTATGAAAAGTATTAAAGAAACTTACAGTTGCGGGGACAGTTTTGGCATTTCACCAAATTCCCTATTAAGTTTTCAGCTTTGAAGCTGCGAACACCTATTCTGATGTAAAAATACGAAATAGTTGAAAGTGGAAAGTGGAAAGTGAAAAATAAATTATACCTTTCAACTTTTAACTATCATTCTAAATAAATGCATCGTTGCCAATGGGTCACAAATGACCCGCTTTATCAAGCCTACCACGATACCGAATGGGGTATACCAATTTACGAGGAGAAAAATTTATTTGAACTTTTGGTATTAGAGGGATTTCAGGCAGGTTTGAGCTGGCTTACTATTTTGAAGAAAAGAGATGACTTTCGAAGTACTTTTGAAAACTTTGATTTTAAAGTCTTAGCAAATTGGAGCGATGACCAGTTGGAATGCGCCCTTCAAAACCCCAAAATCGTTAAAAATCGTTTAAAAGTTTTTTCTGTTCGTTCAAATGCGATTGCTTTTTTAAAAATTCAGGAAAAATTTGGTAGCTTTGAAAAATACATTTGGGAATTTGTAAATTTCAAACCCATTAAAAACAATTTTAAAACAATTCAAGAATTACCTACTCAAACAGAACTGTCTGTCAAAATTAGTAAATCATTGAAAAAAAATGGATTTAAATTTGTTGGACCAACCATAGTGTATTCATTCATGCAAGCAGCAGGACTTGTAAATGACCACACACAAAATTGTGAATTATATTAAATGAATAATCGGATTGTCATCATACCAACTTACAATGAAATCGAGAACATCGAGAGCATCATTCATGCGGTATTGAGATTAGAACCGGCATTTGATATCTTAATTGTAGATGATGGCTCACCTGATGGTACTGCTAATATCGTGAAAACGTTACAAAAGGACGCACCTGATAGAATTCATCTTTTAGAAAGAAAAGGTAAACTAGGCCTGGGTACAGCCTACATTGATGGTTTCAAAATTGCATTGAAAAAAGGTTATGAATATATCTTTGAAATGGATGCAGACTTTTCACATAATCCGAATGATTTAGTCAAATTATATGCAACATGTAGTAGCGATGGAGCTGACATGTCTATTGGTTCAAGATATATAAAAGGATTAAATGTAGTCAATTGGCCAATTGGCAGGGTATTAATGTCTTATTTTGCTGGTTTTTATGTTCGTTTTATCACAGGAATGAACATACAAGATGCCACGGCAGGATTTGTTTGTTATCGAAGAAAAGTATTGGAAACGATTCCATTGGATCAAATTAAATTCATTGGATATGCATTCCAAGTGGAGATGAAATTCACCACCTGGAAATATGGTTTCAAAATTATTGAAATCCCAATCATTTTTACGGATCGAACAAAAGGTGAAAGTAAAATGTCGGCCAATATTTTTAAAGAAGCTATTTTTGGAGTAATTCAATTAAAAATTAACAGTTTATTTAAAAGATACCAAGCCTCTTAATGTCTTACGAAGTTTTAAAATCTCTTCATATCATTTTTGTTATTAGCTGGTTCGCTGGATTATTCTACCTACCACGATTATTGGTGTATCATGTTGAGTCGCAGGAAAAGACAGAGGTTGAAAAAAGCATTCTATCAGCTCAATTTGAGAAGATGGAAAAATTGCTATTTAATGCAATAATGGTTCCGGCCATGGTACTAACTTGGGCAACTGGACTTAGTCTAATTTATACCGTTTATTGGGATGCCTTTTCCAATTTCACTTGGCTTCATTTGAAATTAGGATTTGTGGTTTGTATAACGGTTTATCACTTTTATTGCCGATATGTCATTTTTCAATTTCGGCTAAAAAACTTTATACATTCGGGTGCCTTTTTGCGATTATTCAATGAAATAGCTACTATTTTATTAGTGGCTGTCATCTTTTTAGTAGTAGGGAAAAACTCAATCGATTGGGTTTATGGCCTAATAGGATTTATTGTTTTTGCAATTCTGATTATGGTAGCCGTAAAATTAGTAAGAAATAGAAAATAAGGAGTTGAAAAAATATCAAACTCTTTAACTTAATTTGGAGTAAATTGCAGGGGGTAAGGGGAATTTGTTCCCCAAAAAAAATAAAATTAAAAATCCTATAAAGATTTTGATAAATTTTTAAAACCAAATAACTTCTTTACACTTTCAACTTTCCACTTTTCACTTTCAACTCTACTCTTTCCACTTTCAACTTTCAACTTTCAACTTTCAACTTTTCACTTTCAACTCTACTCTTTCCACTTTCAACTCCCATTCTATTCCCTCTCCATCCCTCTCTTGATATCTCTTTCCTTAATATCCTCTCGCTTGTCGAATAATTTCTTTCCTTTGGCTAATGCTATATTTAATTTGGCGTAACCTTTATCTGAAATAAATAATTTGGTTGGAATAATTGTCAAACCAACATTTTTTAATTCATTCTGTAATTTTTTGAGTTCTCGCCTACTTAGAAGCAATTTTCTGTCTCGAATGGGTTCGTGATTATAATGAGTACCTTCCTCATATTTTGAAATATGCATGTTTCTCACGAATAATTCATCTTGATGAAATAGGCAATAAGCATCTGTAAGATTTACTTTCCCCTGACGAATGGATTTAATTTCAGTGCCAGACAAGACTAGCCCAGCCGTAAAGGTATCAATGAATTGATATTCAAAAGATGCCTTTCGATTTAAAATTTCAATTTTTTTCTGAATTTTATCTTTCGCCATTTGCCAACAAAAAAGCCACACAGTGAACTGCGTGGCTCTATTCACGTTATTTCTTTTATTTACTTGTTTTAGAAGCTCCGTATTCTTTATTCAATCCATCAAGAATTTTTTGAGTGACATCTACTGATTCATCTGCAAATAAAATTCCACCACCTAATTTTGAATAACCAAGTACAAATTCAAATTTATTTTCTTTATTAATCTTGGTGATGTATTCACGGATATTATT